>JANMQW010000020.1:0-34809 GCA_031370725.1 Novosphingobium sp. | reverse complement strand
CATTCACCGCCGGGTTGCGCTAATCCGGTGCTGCACGATCAGGATTAAAACCATGACTAGGACCGCCGCGTTACTCACTCTCGCTCTCAGCCCACTGGCGCTGCTTTGTGGTGCCGCGCCCGCGCTGGCCCAGGCGGATGGGGAGAAGGTCAATCAGCTGATTGTCTATGGCGACGATGTCTGCCCGCAATCCAAGGAAAACGAGATCACGGTCTGCGCGCGCAAGGGCGAGGGTGAGCGTTATCGGATTCCCGAAGTGCTGCGCGGCGATCCGCTGTCGCCCAAGAACGAGGCGTGGACCGATCGCGTCCAAGCCTATGAAACCGTCGGCTCGCAAGGCATCGCGAGCTGCTCGCCGGTCGGATCGGGCGGCGCGACCGGGTGCATGGCCAAGCTGATCGACGCCGCTTACGCTGAAAAGCGCGAGGGCGGCGACATCCGCTTTGGCCAGCTGATCGAAACCGAACGCGCCAAGCGCCTTTCGACCCTCGACTCCGAAGCTGCCGCCACCCAGGCGCGGGTCGAGCAGCTCGAGAAGGAATACGATGCCAGGATCAAGGCCGAGCGCGACGCTGAAACTCCAGGCACCGCTGCGCCGCTGCCTGCGCCGCCCAAGACGCCCGGCCAGTAGTGTTCTCGCCGCGTTAACCGCTTTGGGCTAAGCGCGCGGCTTATGAACCCGCGCCGCATCCTCACCATCTTCGGCACCAGACCTGAAGCGATCAAGCTGTTCCCGCTGCTCCACGCGCTTGAGGGCGATCCGCGATTTGTCTCGGTCGCCTGCGTTTCGGCGCAGCACCGCGGCATGCTCGATCAGGTGCTGGACATTGCCGGGATCGTCCCGGCGCACGATCTCGACCTGATGCGCCCTGACCAGACGCTCGACGGGCTGACCGCCGCGCTGCTCACCGGGCTGGGCGGGGTGATGGATGCCGAACGTCCCGACCGGGTGGTCGTCCAGGGCGATACCGCGACCGCGATGGCCGGTGCGCTCGCCGCCTATTATCGCAAGATCCCGGTGGTCCACGTCGAGGCCGGCTTGCGCAGCGGCAACATTCACCACCCCTGGCCCGAAGAGGTCAATCGCAAGATCATCGGCACGATCGCCGCGCTGCACTGCGCGCCCACCGAAGTTTCTGCGGCGGCGCTGCTGCGCGAAAACGTCGATCCGGCCACCGTCCACGTCACCGGAAACACCGTGATCGATGCGCTCCACTGGATCGTCGCTAAAAGCGAGGCCGATCCGGCACTGGTTGCGGGGCTGGCCGAGCTGGAGGTGCGCTTTGCGGGCAAACGGATCATCGGCCTGACCAGCCACCGCCGCGAAAACTTTGGCGAGGGCATGCGCGGCATCGCCGATGCGGTGAGGCGGATCGCGGCGCGGCCCGATGTGGCGGTGATCTTCCCGGTCCACCTCAACCCGAACGTGCGCGCGGTCATGCAGGCCGAACTCGCGGGGCTTAGCAATGTGGCGCTGATCGAACCGCTCGATTATCCGCACTTCGCCCGTCTGATCGCGATCAGCACGCTGATGCTTACCGACAGCGGCGGGGTCCAGGAAGAAGCCCCCGCGCTGGGCAAGCCGGTGTTGGTCATGCGCGAGACCACCGAGCGGCCCGAGGGAGTCGATGCCGGCACCGCCCGGCTGGTCGGCACCGATGCCGACCGGATCGTGCGCGAAACCTTCCGTTTGCTCGACAACGAAGCCGAATACGCCGCTATGGCCCGCGCCCACAATCCGTTCGGCGATGGCCATGCGGCGCAGCGGATCGTGGAGTTGCTGGCGGGTTAGACCCCGTGATAGTCGCGATACCACCGCACGAAGGCCGGGACCCCTACCTCAATCGGCGTCGTCGGTGCATAGCCCAGATCGTTCGCGATTGCGTCGATATCGGCATGGGTACTCGGCACGTCGCCCGCCTGCATCGGCAGCATGATCTTTTCAGCTGACTTTCCGCATCCAGCCTCGATCAGCCCGACCACTCTCATCAGGTGCTCGGAGCGGTTGTTGCCGATATTGTAGATGCGGTGCGGCTTGGTGCTGCCGCCTGGCTTGATCGCGCCATCGTCGGGCGGCGGGTTGTCGAGCGCGGCCAGCACCCCGGCGACGTTATCGTCGATATAGGTGAAATCGCGCCACATCTCGCCGTGGTTGAACACGCTGATCGGGCGGCCTTCCAGGATTGCGCTGGTGAACAGCCACAGCATCATGTCGGGCCGCCCCCACGGGCCGTAGACGGTGAAGAACCGCAAGCCGGTCAGCGGCAGGCGATAGAGGTGGGAATACGTTTCGCTCATCAGCTCGTCGGCCTTTTTGGTCGCGGCATAGAGCGAGAGCGGGTGATCGACCCGGTCTTCGACCGAAAACGGCTGCTTGGCGTTCGCGCCATAGACCGACGAGGAACTGGCATAGACCATGTGCGCGACCCCGCGGTGGCGCGCGACCTCGAGCAGGTTGAGGTGCCCGACGAGGTTCGATTGCACATAGGCGTGCGGGTTCTCGATCGAATAGCGCACCCCTGCCTGCGCGCCGAGGTGGACAATCCGGTCGAATTCCAGCGGGGCGAGTGCTGCGTCGAACGCGGCGGCATCGGCAAAGTCGAGTTGTTCGAAGGCAAACCGATTGCCGCCCTGCGCCACCAGCCGCGCCAACCGCGCCTGCTTCAAAGCCACCGGGTAGTAGTCGTTGAGGTTGTCGAACCCGATCACCGCATCGCCGCGCGCGATCAACGCCGCGCTCACCGCCGCCCCGATGAAGCCAGCAGCTCCGGTGACCAGTATCCGCATCGTGACAGCTCCCCTTGATCCCAGCCTACCCGCGCGTCTGTCAGCCAGCAATCGGCGCTCTCCCTAGCCCAACGTCGTTACCGAAATCTTCACCCTGCGCTGGCAGTGCTTTGCCCAACGACAGTCACGCACGAACGGACCGACCATGCTCAGCGATACCAAGCCCGCCGTCTGCGTCGTCGGCCTCGGCTATATCGGGCTGCCGACCGCGGCGATCATCGCCCGCGGCGGGTGCCCGGTGCTCGGGCTCGATGTGTCGCAGCACGTGGTCGATACGATCAACCGCGGCGAAATCCACATTGAGGAAGTCGATCTCGACGGGCTGGTCCAAGGCGTCGTCCAGCGCGGCCTGCTGCGCGCCAGTACGCGGATCGAGCCGTGCGACGTCTATGTCGTCGCGGTGCCGACCCCGTTCGCCAAGGACGACCACCACACACCCGACATCTCCTATGTCTTGGCCGCTGCCACCGAAATTGCCGCGGTGCTCAAGCCGGGCGATCTGGTGATCCTTGAATCGACCTCCCCGGTCGGTACCACCGAACAGGTCCGCGATCTGTTGGCGGGATTGCGGTCCGACCTGCGGATGCCAGGACGCACCCGCGAAACCCCCGACGTATCGATCGCATATTGCCCCGAACGCGTCCTGCCCGGCCATATCCTCGAAGAACTGACCAACAACGATCGCTCGATCGGCGGGATCACGCCGCGCTGTGCGCGCAAGGCGCTGGCGTTCTACAAGCGCTTCGTGCGCGGCACTTGCGTGACCACCGATGCGCGCAGTGCCGAAATGACCAAGCTGGTCGAGAACGCCTATCGCGACGTCAACATCGCCTTCGCCAACGAACTCTCGATCGTCGCCGACCGCATGGGCCTCGACGTGTGGGAAGTGATCCGCCTCGCCAACCGCCATCCCCGCGTGAACATCCTGACCCCCGGACCGGGCGTGGGCGGGCACTGCATTGCGGTCGACCCGTGGTTCATCGTCCATGGCGCGCCCGACGAAACCCCGCTGATCCGCACCGCGCGAACGGTCAACGATTCGAAGATCCACCACGTAATAGCCCGCGCCGCCGTGCTGGTCGAGGCGCACCCCGACGCCCGAATCGCCTGTCTCGGCCTCGCGTTCAAGGCCAACATCGACGACTTCCGCGAAAGCCCGGCGCGGTTGGTCGCAGCCACGCTGGCGCGCCGCTATGGCGCGCGCGTCGCGGTGGTCGAGCCGTACGTCGTCAAACTGCCAATCGAATTCACCGATACCGGCGCGACGCTGGTCGATCTCGATACCGCGCTGGAAAGCTGCGGCGTACTCATCGTGCTGGTCGATCACGACGTTTTCCGCGTGGTCCCGCTGGCCGAACGCAGCCGCGCCGCGGTTTACGACACCCGCGGTATCTGGCCCGACCAGCCCGAAGCGGCCAAGCCTGGCGAAAGCTTGCGCCTGGCAGGCTGAGTCCGTTTGCCGGCCGGCGCGGGTGCGCGCCCGGACTTGTCTGATGGGCTCGAAATCCCTACCAGCCGCCACTCGCAAGCGGCCCTGCGCCGCGATTTCGAGCCGGCGCTGCCGCGTCCGGGCTTCCCAGAACGAGGAATCGCTCGCATGTCTGCCATCCTGGGCCTCAACGCCTTCCACGCAGATTCCGCTGCCTGCCTGCTGATCGACGGCAAGCTGGTGGGGGCAGTCGCCGAGGAGCGGCTGGGCAAGCGAGTAAAGCACAGCTCGGCTTTTCCGCGTGAAGCGATTCGCTGGTTGCTGGCCGATAACGGCCTGCGCCTGTCGGATATCGATCTGGTCGCGATCCCGCGCAACACCCGCGCCAACCGATGGGCCAAGCTCAACTATGTCGGGCGCAATCCGGCAACCGGGGTCCAGGCCGGGCTAACCCACTTGCGGCGCTCGGACGCGACGATCTCGATGCTCGACCGGCTTTCCGAGATTTGCGACGAAGACCCGACCAAAGTTCGTTTCAAGACCGTACCGGTCGAGCACCACCTCGCCCACATCGCTTCGTCCTATTATTGTTCGCCGTTCGAAACCCTCACCGCCGGATTCTCCTATGACGCATCGGGCGATTTCGTTTCGATGATGGCGGCGCGGTGCGAGGGTGACAGGATCGAGATTCTCGACAAAGTCCACCTGCCCGATAGCCTTGGCTTCTTCTACACCGCGCTGTGCCAGTACATCGGGTTCGACGCGTTCGGCGAGGAATACAAGGTCATGGGGCTGGCCCCTTACGGCCAGGACAATCATGCCGACCTGATGCGCAAACTGGTGCAGCTTCCCGACAATGGCTGGTACAGACTCGCCAAGGGTTATTTCGGTATGCACAGCGGCGGTGAAAGCGGCGCTGCTACCGAGGAAGGCCACGTGGTGATGGGGCGCTTCTACACCGACAAGCTGGTCGCCGAGCTTGGGCCACCGACGCCCCGAGGCACGACCAGCCAACGCGACATGGACATCGCGCGCTCGGTCCAGGTCCGCTTCGAGGACGCCGCGATGCATTGCCTCCGGCGCCTGCATCGCCTGGTGCCCAGCGAGAATATCGCGATGGCCGGCGGGTGCGCGCTCAACGGGGTCGCTAACGCCCGCCTGCTCCGCGAAACCGACTTCCGCACGCCCTATCTGCAAGCAGCGGCTTCCGACGACGGCACCTGCCTCGGCGCCGCGCTGTGGGCCTGGCACAATGTCGCGGGGGGCGCCGAACGCTTCCATATGCGACATGCCTTCTGGGGCCCGCAATACGACATGGCGCGGTTGCGGAAAGTCGCCTCCAGCGCGGGTGCCGGGATCCAGGTCGAGGAGTTGGCGAGTGCCGATGCGACTGTCGAACGCGTCGCCAATCTGATCGCCGATGGCTATGTCACCGGCTGGTACCAGGGCCGCAGCGAATGGGGTCCGCGCGCGCTCGGCAATCGCTCGATCCTGGCAAATCCGGCGATCCCGACGATGAAGGACACGATCAACACCAAGATCAAACGGCGCGAAAGTTTTCGTCCGTTCGCGCCGAGCGTGCTTCAAGAAGACGTCGGAACCTATTTCGAACAAGACGTCTACAGTCCGTTCATGATGCATGTGGTCAAACTTAAACCCGAATGGCGCGAGCGCATGCCCGCGATCACGCATGTCGATGGTACGGGCCGCCTGCAAAGCGTCGATCGCCAGTTCAATGCGCTCTATCACCAGCTAATTACTGCGGTGAAGCGGCGTACCGGGATCGGCGTCGTGCTGAACACGTCGTTCAACGAAAACGAACCGGTCGTCGATACGCCGGAACAGGCGCTCGCGTGCTTCCTGCGCACCGATATGGACGCGCTGTGCCTCGGCAATTTCGTGCTGGTCAAGGAACGTGCGGCCGTATCGGCCACTGTTGCCGAGAATGTCGCCTGAGACATCGGGCTCGCGAGTGTCCCCGCCAATTGCGACTCGGGCCGCCCGGTATTTGCCGCGGTCGGCACATCGGTTAGCATAGGCGGCATGTCCTCCGCCGACCGTCCCGTCTCGATCGATCGCCGCAAGTTGTTGCGCGGCGCGGGGGCGCTGGCCGCCGCTGCCCAGTTCGGGGCGCTGGGCGGGTGCAGTGCCGCCGCACAGGGCGATGCGCTTGACAGTGCGGTGGCGGCGCTCGCCAGCCTCGCGCCGCTCCGACCAGAAGATTTCGGGGCAACCGGTCGCGCAGGCAATGACCAGACCCGGGCTTTCGCCGCGTTGCTCGTTGAAGCCCGCCGCCGCGGGCGGGCGCATATCGTGCTGCGCAAGGGAGCGACTTATGCGCTTTCCAACCCATACCTGTTCGGAGGCATGCGCGAATTGCTGATCGAGGGCCAAGGCGCCACGATCATGAACGCGCGCGCCATGGTGAAGCTCGAAACCTTCGACTCCAATTTTGCCCCGTTCCGCTCGCCGGTGCCGGTTTTGCCCAACGGCATCGAGCCGCTCGATTTCGGGACAACTCAGGGCAACGGCAAGCTCGATCTGGGAATGCGGATTCGCTCTGCTCCCAAAGGCTCGACAACACTGTCCAGTTTCGATGGCACCCCGCTGCCGCCCGGACCCTTGCTGGTCTACGGCTGGGATCGACTGGGGTTCGACAGCGTACCGCCGTGCCCGATGGTTTTTGAATGGGTCACCGGAGAGCGTGTCCAGAGGCGGCCCGATCAGGTCCGGCTGGCGGCTCCGCTGCGCTTCGATTACGATGCGCAGGCGCCTGAAGCCGCGTACACCAACGATCGTTCGCAGCGGTATGGTGCGGTCCGGGTTTTCTCGCTGCGCCGGGACGAGGGCCGCAATCGCGCGTTCTCCGAGCTGGATTTGCTGGCAGTGCGCGACGTGCGCTTCGCGCCCAGTGCCCGGATCACAGCGCCGGGACAGGAACTCTACAACGGCGTCGCCGGGTTTGGCGGAGCGCGGAGGATCCTGCTCGATCGCGTTTCCGCCAGACGGATGTTCGTCAATTTCGCCGAACTGGTCCGCATCCGCGGTTCGCAGGTCGACCAGGATTTCGAGATCGACAAGATTCTCGGGCGGGTCGAAATCGACAGCAGCACGATCGGCGCGCTGGTCGGCGCGCTGGGAGCGCGCGAAGTGGTGCTAGGCCCCGGGACGGTGATTACAGGTGGGACGGCGCTTGCCCCGATCGACCTGCTCGAAGCTCGCGGCGCGCGGTTTGCTGGCGATTCCCTGTCCCATCGCGCGCTGATCGGACTTTACGCGCATGGCAGCAAGACCGTGCGTCTTGAAAGCTGCACGTTCGTCGCCACGGCTCCCCAGGCCGATCGGCTGGTCGAAGCGCCTTTTTTCGAAGCCGCGGTTCGGCGTGTCGCGCGTGGCGAACTGGCTCTTTCGCGCGCAGAGTATCAGCGCAGCGGGATTTTCCGCAATCTCTTCCTTGGCGCAACCTTCTATGATTCAGCCAACCGGAAAATGGGCAAGATCAGGCGCTTGCCTTGGTGCCCGGGTGGCGATCTGCTGGCGGGCGATGTTCACATCGGAATCGACGAGCTGGCACCGCTGGCCGCCGCGTTCCGCCTGCGGATGCCGGTCGTCGCGGGGATGAGCTTGCGCAACGCGGTGATCGAGGGTCGCTACGCGGCCCAGGTTCCGGCAATCTTCGGCACCGAGCCGCACCGTCTAGGGACGTCGATCCTCGCAGTCGTCGAGGGTCTCGAGATCGGAACCACGACGATCCAGTTCGATTCGTCCATCGCCGCCGCGGATCGTCCCGGCCATACCTTCCTCATCGCGCTCGGCCGCAGCTTCGTTCCCACGCAACTCAGGTTCGAGGTCGTTAAACCCGCAGGCAATGGCGCGGGATCGATCTTCGTGGGTGCCGACCGAGATACCGGTGGCGACATCGCCCTGCTTAACGCGGTTCGCTCTACAGTCGCCGGCGCGCGCGTTGTTTCACCGTCAGTCCGCACCCTATTGGCGGGCGACACGGCGAGCGAATTTCCCGCAGGCGGGCTGTCGGCGATTCGCGTTGTAGACCCGTCGCGTGGGTTTGCGGCTGCGGCGCGGGCGCACTGGAAGCTGACGGTACAAGGATCGTTTCGCTGAACCGTCGGGTGATCGCGGGGTTGCCCAGTGCCATGTTTGTGGCTTAACGGGCAGCGCCTTGGCCCTCGATATTCCACTCCTCGACTTCCCGCTCCCAGCCCGGAACTTGCCCGCGATGATCGGTCCACACCTGTGATACGTCGTCTGGCCGAGCGTCTGGCGCGGGGCAGAAGTTTGCGCCGGACGATCGAGGTCGCCGGGCGCCGCGTGCCGATCTACGTCAGCCCCGATGCGCAGCTCAAGTATCTCAAGCCGGGCACGCGGGCGTTCGATGCCGATTTGCTGGAATTGGCCGAACAGCGTCTGACCGCCGATTCGATCGTGTGGGATGTAGGCGCCAATGTCGGCACTTTCGCTGTAGCCGCCGCCGCGGTTGCGCAGCGTGGACAGGTGTTCGCGATCGAGGCAGACATCTGGCTGGCGGGACTTTTGCGGCGCACCGCCGCCGAGCCGATCTACGCCGGGCGGCTGCAGGTTGTGCCTTGCGCCGTGGCGGAGACATGCGGGGTGGCTCGGTTCGTGATCGCGGCCCGCGGGCGGGCGAGCAATGCACTCGAAGCCGGTGGCGGACGCTCGCAGATGGGGGGAGGGCGCGAAGTGGTGCTGGTCCCGACGCTGTCGCTCGATGTCTTGCTCGATGCGCTGCCGCCGCCCGATTTCGTCAAGATCGACGTCGAAGGTGCCGAACTTGTCGCACTTCAGGGCGCGGAGCGATTGCTGAGCCAGGTTCGCCCCAGCGCCTACGTTGAAGTCGACGAGACTTTGGCAACAGCGGTCTACGCGCTGTTCTCGAGACACGGCTACCAGGCGTTCGACCCCGCGAACGGACACCCGATCGACCACTGCATCGAAAACACGCTGTTCGTGCCGCGAACGACTCATGCCTGAATCGGAGACTGGCAACCCGATGACTGCCCGCGGCACGACCTTGATTCTCGATTGGGCCGCCTGGGACACGACCGTGCGCCAGCGTGCAGAGCGTACGCGCGGCGATGTGGCTCCGGTGCGCTGGAATGCGTTGCTCGACCGGCTGGTCGATGGCCGGATCGTGCGAGCAAGCAAGGCGCGGCCGTGGCAGCGTGGGATTCATATTACGTCGCACCTTTTCCCCACCACGATCATGGCCGCGTTGTTGCGGCGACCGCTCGTGTATCTGTGCTGGGGGAACGATTATCACCGCGGTGTGCGCCGCGGTATCGTGCGGATGATCTTGCGTCGGGCGAGGATCGTGCTGGTCAACGAAGATCGCACCGCGGACGAGGTCCGCAGCATGGCCGGGGTCGAACCGCGCAAGGTGCCCTATCTGGTCGATACCGATTTCTTTCCCTGCGCGCCGACTGGCGAACGCGAGGACTTCCTGTTCTGCCCGGGCGATAACGATCGTGACGGCGAGGTGCTTGTGGCCCTTGCCGAGCGCGGGCACAGCGTGGTGTGGCTCAACAACGTGCCCGAATTTGCGGCGCGCTTCGCCGGTCGGCACAACCGGCTTGAATTGGTCTCGGCGGTGAGCTTCTCCGAACTTCGCGACTTGTATTGCCGCTGCCGGGCCGTGGTCACGCCCCTGACGCGTGATATCCATGCCGCCGGCCAGACCACGACGCTCGAGGCCCTGGCGAGCGGATGTGCGGTTGTTATCGGTGCCGGCCGGACCGCCGATCTGTTTGCCGGTCACGGCTTGGTCTCAGTGGTTGCCGGCGGCGATCCAGCAGCCTGGGAGGCGGCGATTGAAAGCGCGGTGATCGCCGATGAAGCGGCCCCCGAAGCACCCGCGGAGCGCGCCGGGTTCATCGCCAGCCGTCACGGGGTCAACGCGGTAACCGTCGTTATGAACGAGGTGCTTGGGTCCGTAGCAAAAAGCCTTCGCGGCTGAGCCCAGCGCTTGGCAATCCTGGACGACATCCGCAGCTAGTACCGCCTGGTTTCGCCGTTTGACCCCATGCCAGATCGACCGTCAGTTGGAGCCGTGCTTGCGTGCAAAGATGAACAGGTTGGTGGCGAAACGGTCCGGCAGATGTTTGTGCACCCATCTGAACGCCCAGTATAGCAACGGGCTGCCCAGATGATATGCTGGTTCCGGAGTGTATGGGTAAGTCACGACGTCACTCTTCGCGGAGAAGTGGCGGCGGATCGCGCCCGGCGTGTTCAGGGCGTAAATCGTTGGAAACACGTCCATGTCCGCGCGAGTGGGCTGGACTTGGTGAAGTACTTTTCTGTGCAGCCGGTTGCTGACAAGCGCGGCAGCCAGCGCGACGTAACCCCACTTGTTCGGCGTGAGTGCACACAAGTAACCCCCAGGCTTCAAAATTCGCAGGAGTTCCCGAGAAACCAAGCCAGCGTCGGCAACATGCTCGAAGACATAGCTGCAGAAAATAAGGTCGAAACTGGCATCAGGGAACGGGAGTTCCTTTCCGGCCTCAATTAGAACCGCGTTGTCGAGATGGGGATTGTCCATGACCGCCGGGTCGATGTCGCAGCCAACAAGTTCGGCGCATCGTCCTTGCAGTTTCTGGAGATCGCGGCGAAAACGGCACGGATCGTCGGTAATGCCACCGCCACGCCCGGCGCCGAAATCGAGGATGCGATCGCCGGAGCGCAGCAATGCGTTAATCCGGGTGAAGAATTCGATCGTGCAGTCTCGATGTGAAAATCCGCCGAATCGTGATTCGGGGTAGAATCGCGCGGTGAGCGGATGGAGTCCGCTCTCGTCATTTGATGGAAGGCGCATTGTAGCCGGATTCAGTCAGGTACGGCGGCGAAAGCTGTAGATACCGCAGCCGTGGATCAGGGGTGGCATTGTAAGGGGATCGGCCAAAGTGTGCAGGTCGCCCGCGTCATCGACGTAATCAAATCGTTCGAGTGCGAACGAGCCGGGCTGTTCGAACCATGTAATCGGCTCGCCGGGCGCGAACACGCGATGGGCGTTGAAGAACACCTGGGATTCGGAACCGATCGGAAGTCCGATATAGAGCATCCCGCCGGGCGCGACCATCCGCGAGAGATGGCGGAACCCCGTGACATGGCCCTGGGGGTCGAGCGTGTCGCCATAGCGCCCCAATCCAAAGTGTTCGAGCGCGTGGAGGCTCGACACCGAATCGGCGCTGCCATCCCACGCCGGATCGTGCTTCATCAGGTCGCCCTGGAGGAATTTGATGCGGGGGTGAGCCGATTTTTCGAGCGGCCGGATATCGATCATCTCAATCTCGCGGAACGCCGCGACATGGGCGATGAACCCGTCGATCCGCGAACCTAGGTCGATGTGGCGGCGCGGTGCGGCTTCGTGGATGAAGCTGGCTACAAGCAAGTCCTGATGAAAATACTGCCCCGAGCCGCTGCCGGCCTGGGCATCGTAATCGACCAGAATTGGATGTAGTTCGGTAACCTTGCCGCCCAGCGCCGTGAACGCACGATAGTCGCGAATGAACCGCGCCATTTTTGTCGACGACTTGAGGCCACGAGGGTCGAACCCGAAATTGAGCGCCAGATTTCCGGCTGTGCGGACTATCCTCCCGAATGAACTGCGATGCGATGGCGTCGTCATGTGCTATTCCCGGCATGTTCTTTGTGACCCGCCTATTTCGCGGGCAGAAGCTCTATAGCCTATGCAAACGGGTCGCCAAGCGCCAAAGCGCCCGAAATACGGCGCGGAAGTGCTGCCGCTTCGGAGCAAGATTGAAAATTTCCCCGCGATGAAGGTGTTTCGCCACCTCCCCGTTCCGCTGCAGATCGCGTTGGCCAACCTGGTGCTAGCAGCCGCGACTTTCGCCACCGGGATCATCCTGGCGCGCGCGCTCGGTCCGCAGGGGCGCGGGGTTTATGGCGCATTGTTCCTGTGGGCATTGACCACCGCCAACATCTTCGCCTGGGGTACACAGATGACGCTAGCCCGGGAGGCCGCGCAACGGCCCGAGCGGGCGCGCGCGGTTTATCGGGCTGCTTACCGCCTTTCGATTATCGGCGGACTGGTTGGCGCGGTCGCATTTCTGGCGGTCGTGGTCCCGCTCACCCTGGGAGACCGAGATTATCCGCTGTGGATGGTTTTGATTGCCAGCCTGATCATCCCGTTCAGTATCCTCAACGCGTTTCAAATCCAGATCGAACTCGGCCGTTCTCGCTTCGGCAGCTACAACACGGTGCGCTCGCTGTTTGTCGCGGGAAACGTTTTGACCGTGACCACGCTGTGGCTCGTCGGTGTGCGCGATGCCGGGACGTTTCTCGCTGTGCTTGCTGCGATGGCGCTGGGTGCCAGCCTTTCCGCCGCGTGGTCGATCAGGCCATCGCTGCGCGCCTTGCCGGCGGGGCCAGACGTGCCGCTCGGCTCAACCTTGCGTAGGTCCACCCCGATCGCGCTGACGATGCTGATTGCCGGTATTGCCCAGCAGAGCGACAAACTGTTCGCCAGCGCCTTGTTCGAACCGCAGACGATCGGTTTGTACCTCGTGGCCGCCACCTTGGCGCAAGTCCAGGGCATGGCGGGAGAGGCGCTAGCCCAGATGTTCTTCGCGCGCGGGGCCGCCCTGGCAAACCTGGATGCAGTGGATCGCGCCTGGTTGTCGCAGCGCTTACGTCAGACCATATTGCTCTATGCCGGGCTGTGCGTGACTGGGCTTATCGTGCTCCCTCCGCTCGTTCCGCTGATCTACGGCAGGGCGTATGCTGGCGCGGCAAGCCTCCTTTACGTGCTGCTCCCCGCGCTGGCGCTGCAAGGGATGAACCGTCCGTTCGAAGAGTTTCTGCGCGGGCTCAACCGCGCGGCGGTGCTTGCGCGAATGGCCATCGTCCTGATCGTCATCGTCGCCGGGTTTGCGCTGGCGGCGCGCTATGCCGGTTCGATCGGGTGGTTGCCATGGGGGGTGGTGTTCGGCTTTGCCGTTTCGGTCATGATCGCCGCCTCGACCCTTGCGCGCGAGCTGGAGCTGCCGCTCGCGCGGCTGTTGTTACCACGCCTCTCCGACGCGGCCGACCTGTGGCGGACCGTGCGTGCGCTGGTGCTCGCCCGGCCCGCAGCATGATCGGGGCGGCAGCACTCGGCGTTGATCGCCTATCCAGATATGCTATTGCAGGCGCGGCTGACGGGTCGCGCCGTAGCATGGTATGGCGGCGCAGCGGAGATCGTCGATGAGCCTGATCCAGGCGCTTTACTGGTTTTCGTTCATCGGACTGCTGTTGTTCAGCTGGTCGCGCAGCCGCGGCATTCTCCACCCTCACTTCATGTTCTGCGCGATGCTGTTCATCCTGGCCTCGGATTTCATGATCCGCGGGATGGACGATCAAAACCTCCAGGGCATTCTGGAAAGCAGCCTGACCGGCTATCAACTGGCGACTCTGGCAACAATGATCGGGATTGGGCTCAGCACTGCGATCGTGCGCCGCCCTTACGAACTCGACAGCCGGTTCACCCAGCCCGATATGCGAATCTCCACTGCCACGGCGCGCTATCTGGTAGTTATTTCGATCACCGTCTTCGCGATCCACACCGGGTACCGCATGAATGCGGTGGACTGGTCGCTCCAGGATCTTTTCGACACCATGCTGGGGCCGCGCGATACCCGAATCTGGGATCAGCCCGGGGCGAGTGGTGCGCGCGATCCGGTTTACCAGCTTGTTAGTGGCTTGCTCCCGCTGGCGGCGAGCGCTTTGGCCTTCGTTTTGTTCTCCCGGCAGTTTGGCGCTGCCCTGACTGCGGTCTTGGTGTTGGCTGCAATCGAGTTCGTACTGATCACCGACGGATCGCGCACCCAGGCAATCATCCCCTTGGCTTCGCTCGCAATCTTCGGCCTGATGAGCTTTCGCGGGCTTTTTGCCAAGACCGTCCTCTTGCTGGGCGTAGCCGTACTGATCGCCTCGGTCACGTCGGCGATGATTCTGTTTCGGGCTGAAGGTCTAGAGGGATCGACAAGTGCTTTCGCGCTTACCTACCATCAGGACGACAGCATTTACCGAGTTTGGTCAGCGTGTGCCTATGCAGATTTTTCCAACCGTCGCTGGGACCCTCTCTATTTTTTCTATTTTATCATCTCCACACCGATTCCGCGGATATTGTGGGAAGGTAAGCCGTTGCTTACTGAAGACTTTTATGGGGGCTACAAGCTTTATTACGTAACTACTACGTTCATGGGCGAATGGGTGTCGATGTTGGGCGTCTGGCTGGGGTTCGTCGCGTCGTTCCTGTTCGGCAATGTGCTATACCGCGTTTTCTACTTTGCCCAGAGGCTGCTCACCCGGCCCTTTGGGCTACCCGCCTATCTCCTGGTGGCGCTGTACATCTACATGATCATGCGTTCGATGCCGAACATCACGACCTTCATCTTTGCGCCTGCCGCCGCATTGATGCTGGTCTATTTTGCTCGGCGCCGAAAGGCTGCGGCACCCCGCCAGTTGGCGCTGCCGACAGGCGCGGCGGAAGGCGCTCTCACGTGATCGAACTGAAGCGGCGGCCACCAACCATCGCGGACTAGGCATGCTGCAATTTGCCTGAAACGCTGTGCGTTGCCGCCTTGTGCGACTCTTTTCAGTACCATGCGGAACTGATCGAACGCGCCAGCGCGCGGATCACGGCGGGGAAAGTAGACCGCTTCGCCGCCGGGCTGGTACTGGCCATCGCCCGGCGCCGCCGCGAACTGGTTGCCGCGCTGGCGGGGAATTCGTAAGCGGTCGCCCGGCGCAAAGCGCTTTCGCTGAAGTTGGACACCATGATCGCACCACAATCCCCTGCCCCGATGAAGGTCGTCATCCTGTGCGGGGGCAAGGGCACCCGGCTCGGCGAAGTGACTGGCAACCAGTTGCCCAAGCCGATGGTCGCGGTCGGCGAGCAGCCGATCGTCTGGCACATCATGCGCCACTACGCGCGTTTCGGGCATCGCGAGTTTATCCTGGCTGCGGGCCACCTGAGCTGGGCGATCAAGGGCTATTTCCTCGATTTTCATGCTCGGCTCAGCGATGTGACGGTCGAGACCGCCCGCCCCGGCGCAGTCACCTTTCACGACGATACGCCGGCCGACGACTGGTCGGTCACCGTCGCCGAGACGGGCGCGGAAACGATGACCGCGGGACGCGTGCGGCGGATCGCGCGCTACCTTGGCGGCGATGATTCGTTCATGCTGACGTATGGCGACGGGCTGGCCGATATCGATCTGGACGCGCTCGCCGCGTTCCATCGCAGCCACGGCAAAATGGTGACGATGACCGGGGTGATCCCCCCCGGGCGGTTTGGCGAGCTGGTCCACGACGGTGACCGGGTAATCGACTGGGCCGAAAAGCCCGCTGCCTCCGATCGCTACATCAACGGCGGGTTCATGGTGATGCGCCGCGCATTCATCGAGCGGTTTCTCGCCGACAATTGTGACGACGTAATGCTCGAACGCGCCCCGCTCGCCGAAGCTACCGCCGCTGGCGAGCTGATGCTCTATCGCCACCACGGCTTCTGGCAGTGCATGGATACGATGCGCGACTGGGAACTGCTCAATGATCTGTGGGCCAGGGGCAGTGCGCCGTGGGCCGTCGGCGCGGCGCAAGAGTCGAGCGCACGATGAAGACGTTCGGCGATTTCTATGCTGGGCGGCGCGTGCTGGTCACCGGACACACCGGGTTCAAGGGCAGCTGGCTGCTCCACTGGCTCGAGATGCTGGGCGCTCAGGTCAGCGGGCTGTCGGTCGATATCCCGTCCAACCCCTCGCATTTCGAGCTGACCGGACTTGGCAGCGCGGAAACCACCGTGTTCCGCGACATTCGCGATCGCGCTGCGCTGGCCCGCGCGCTCGACGAGGCGCGGCCCGATGTCGTGTTCCACCTGGCCGCACAGCCGCTGGTAAGGCGGTCTTATGCGATCCCGCTCGAAACGTTGGAGGTGAACGTGCTGGGCACCGCGAATCTGCTCGAAGCGGTGCGCGCCGCGGGAGCGCCATGTGCCGTCGTCGTGGCGACATCGGACAAGTGCTATGCCAACACCGGCCAGGTGTGGGGCTATCGCGAGTGCGACGCGATGGGCGGGCACGATCCCTACTCGATGAGCAAGGGCGCCGCTGAGCTGGTGGTGTCGAGCTGGCGCGACAGCTATTTCGCCGCGTCCGACAGCGCGATCCGCCTCGCCAGCGCGCGCGCCGGCAATGTGATCGGCGGGGGCGACTGGGCGCAGGACCGGCTGGTGGTCGACGGGGTCCGAGCAATCGCCGCGGGGAGCCCGATCGTGCTGCGCAGCCCGGCGGCGACGCGGCCATGGCAGCATGTTCTCGAACCCTTGGGCGGCTATCTGCTGCTCGGCGCGCGGCTCGCGCAATCCGACGATCCGCAGGCCTATGCCCAAGGCTGGAACTTCGGACCCGACCCCGCCAACGTCCGCCCGGTGCGCGATCTCGCCGAGGGCCTCATCGCCGCATTCGGCAAGGGCGAACTGGTGACCGATGAAGACCCCTCGGCCCCACACGAGGCGTTCGCGCTCGCGCTTAACTGCGACAAGGCGCACCAGTTGCTCGGCTGGCATCCGGTGTGGGGCTTCCGCGAGACCATTGCGCGGACGGTCGAATGGTATGCGCGGTGGCTGGCGGGTGAGTCGGACCTGCGTGCAGTGACACGGGCCCAGATCGAGGACTATCGTATCGCTGCCGAGGCTGCCGCCGGCGCCTGACATGCACGTGCTGATGCTCACCGGCGAACTGGCGGCCACCGCTGGAGGCCCGCCGCAGGTCATGTTCGAGACCGCGCGTGCGCTGGCCCGAACCGGGGTGCGGGTGACGCTGATGGCGCTCGTTGCCGCAGACGACAGCAGTCCGGCGGCCGATCCCGATTTCGCCGAGCTGCCGGTCAATATTGAGCGGTTCGCGTCCAGCGGCCCAGCCAAACTGAAGCGAAGCCGCGCGCAGCGCCAGGCGCTGGAACGTCGGATTGCCGAATTCGACGCACTCCACGTCCACGGGGTGTGGGAGGGGTGCCTCAGCGATGCTGCCGCGATCTTTCGCCGCGCGGGCAAGTCGGTGTTCGTCTCTGCCCACGGCATGCTCGATCCGTGGTCGCTGCGCCAGTCGCGCGGGCGCAAGGCGCTGGCACTCGCGTTGATGGGCACCGGCGCGATGCTGGCGAAGGCCAGTGCGATCGTTTTCGCGACGGCGGAAGAAAGCGCCGCCGCGCGCCACCCCGGCTCACCGCCGCACGCGATCATCCCCAACGGGATCGATCTGGCAGCGCTGGCCGAAGCAATCGCGGGCGATGCGCAGCCGCTGCTCGATCGTGTAGCGTTTCTGACGAAGCCCGCCCGGACGATTCTCTATTTCAGCCGGATCCATCCCAAGAAGGGCCTCGATTTGCTCGCCGACGCCTTCATCGCGCTGGCGGACAGGCGCCCCGAGGCGCGGCTGCTGGTCGTCGGCATCCCCCAGGACGAAAGCTACGCGGAGGCCATCGTCAGCCGACTGGCGTCTGCGGGTCTGGGTGAGCGGGCCACTTTCGTCACCGATCTGTTCGGCGCCACAGCGAAACCCGCGTTGCGCCATGCCGCGATCTTCGCCTTGCCTTCGCATCAGGAGGGCTTCTCTATCGCCCTGCTCGAGGCGCTCGGCGCCGGGTTGCCGGTGCTGCTCACCGATCAGTGCCACTTTCCCGAAGTGGCGGATGAGGGCGCGGGGCTGGTCGTGCCCGATGATGCCGCCGGCATCGCTGCGGGGCTTGCCGGGTTGCTTGCGCTGGATGACGTAGAGCTTGCCACGATGGGCGCACGCGGCAAGGCAATGATCGCGCAACGCTATTCGCTGGAGCGGATCGCCGAACGGCTCGTCGCGCTGTACAGCGGTTCGATGAGCCGCGGAGCCACCCCTTGACCGATCGCATGCGCGCCATCGTCACCGGCGCCGGGGGCTTCCTCGGCCGCGCTGTGGTCGCAAGGCTGAATGCGGGCGGTGCGGCAGTGCTGGGGCCGAGCCGCAGCGACCTCGACTGGCGCGATGCCGGTGCGGCGGCGCGATATATCGCCCACGCCGGGGCCGCGACGATCTATCACCTCGCTTCAAGCGGCGTGGCCAATACAAACGCCGACGATCCGCAGATCATCGAGGACGAACGCGCGATGGCCCAGGCGATAGGTGCCGCAGCGATGTCTGGGATGCGGGTGGTCTATGCTGGGAGCATGGCCGAATACGGGCGGGCCGGGCGTCTTGCCGAAACGGACGAGGTAACGCCGCAAAACGGCTATGCCCGCGCCAAGGTGGAAGCCGGTATGGACCTTGCCGAACTGGCGAAGGTGCGCGGTTTTTCGCTGATCCATGCCCGGCTGTTTGGGCTTTACGGCCCGGGAGAGCGCAGCGGACGACTGCTCCCTGCTATCCTTTCCGCGTTGCGCGAGGGGCAGCCGATCGCGCTGAGCGATGGCACCCAGCGCCGCGATTTTGTCCATGTCGACGATGCCGCGCGCGCGCTTGAAGCATTGGGTGCGTTCCCCGCCGGCCCCGCAGTCATCAACGTCGGCACGGGAATCGCGCTGGACGTGCGCAGCGTTGCGCTGGCGTTGGCGCACGAGATGGCTGCCGATCCTGCACTCCTCCGTTTCGGCGAACGCCCACGCTCACCGCACGATCAGGACGTGCTCGAAGCCGATACCGCGCTGCTCGCTACGACGCTGGGCTGGGTGCCGCCGCAGCGCCTCGCGACCGCGGGCGCGGTGCTGGCCAGCCTCGGTGCCGTGCATGCTGCAGTAGCGGTCGGGGCAAACCGTTGATGGCGCTCGCCCCCGCCATTTTACCGTCGGGCGAGCCAGTGCATGCCTTCATCCTAACGCTCGACGAGGAAAAGCACATCGCGCGGTGCATCGCCTCGATCCGCGAATACTGCGCCACCGTTCTGGTGATCGACAGTGGATCGACCGACCGGACCTGCGAGATTGCGCGCGAAATGGGCGCCGAGGTGATCGTCCACCCGTTCACCACCCACGCCCGCCAGGTCAACGCCGCTATTGCGCACATCGAGGGGCGCGGCGGATGGCTGATGCGGATCGATGCCGACGAAGTGCTCGAACCGCCCCCCGGCGGCGTGCTGGTGTCTGCGGGCGAAGCATCCGATGGCCTGATCGTGCGCCGCCACATCCATTTCCTCGGGCGGCGAATGCTCCACGGCGGGCTCCAGCCCAATTGGCACCTGCGGCTGTGGCGCGCGGGGACCGGGCGTTGCGAGGAGCGCTGGATGGACGAGCATATCTTCGTCGCGGGCCCGACGCGCACCACTGTTATCGAAATCGCCGACATCAACCTCAACCCGGTCGGCTGGTGGACCGCCAAGCACAACGGCTATGCATCGCGTGAGGCAATCGAGGTGCTGGCGCGCAAGTATCCGCTGCTCGATCGGGAAGCGCCCTCGGCGGACACGCTCCACGGTCCGGTGCGGCTCAAGCGGCTGATCAAGGAACGGGTGTTCAATCGCCTGCCCGGGGGGATGCGTGCCAAAGTCTATTTCTTCTGGCGCTATTGGGTGCGGATGGGCTTCCTCGACGGGGCCGAGGGCTATTTCTTCCACTTTCTCCAGGTCTATTGGT
This sequence comes from Novosphingobium sp., assembly GCA_031370725.1. Taxonomy (GTDB): domain Bacteria; phylum Pseudomonadota; class Alphaproteobacteria; order Sphingomonadales; family Sphingomonadaceae; genus Novosphingobium. The sequence goes on along the minus strand of JANMQW010000020.1, from coordinate 14,962 downwards.
ACCGCACCCTGATCGACTGCAAGGTCCGCGAGATCGAGCTTTATCGCGATACCAACCAGGTCCCGCTGGAGGATGCTGTTGCCGCGGTCACGGGGCTGAAAGTGTGACGCCAGCGCTGCCCGACCCGCGCCGCCGCGTGGTTTTCGTCAACCGCTTTTACTGGCCCGATCACAGCGCAACCGCGCAGATCCTCACCGATCTAGCGACCGGCCTGGCTGCGCGGGGTTGGGACGTGACGGTCGTCGCCAGCCGATTGCGGTACGAGGGCGGCGAGAGTTTGGTCGAGCGCGAGACGCATGACGGCGTCACCATCCACCGCGTCGCCACGACCCGCTTCGGGCGCGGCGCGCTGGCCGGGCGCGCGATCGACTATGTTAGCTTCTATCTTGCGGCGATGATGGCGGCGGTCCGCATCCTGCGGCGCGGCGACATCCTGGTCGCCAAGACCGATCCGCCTTTGCTGCAAGTCCCGCTGTCGCTGGTCTCGCGGCTGCGCGGCGCGCGCCAGGTCAACTGGATGCAGGACATCTATCCCGAACTGGCGGTGGCCTTGGGCATTCGCCAGCTCGCGGGCTGGCCGGGACGAGCACTGACGGTGTTGCGGAGCCGCTCGATCCGCAGTTCGGCGGCAACCGTGGCGATCGGGGCGCGGATGAAGGAAGCGTTGATAGCAGCGGGAGCCGAACCCACCCAGATCATCGAAATCCACAACTGGGGCGATGACGCCGTGCTCGCTGCCGCGGACGACCCGGCGGTTCTGCGCGAAGCTTGGGGTTTTTCCGCCAAGCGGCTGGTGGTTGGCTACTCGGGCAATCTGGGCCGAGCCCACGAGCTTGATACGATGCTCGCCGCGGCCCGGGTTTTGGCCGCGCAGGCCGCGCCGGTCGATTTCCTGTTTATCGGCGGCGGCGCATTGCGGGATCGGCTCGGCGTCGCCGATTTGCCAAACGTCTCGCTCAGGCCTTACCAGCCTCGCGCTGTGTTACCTCGCTCGATGGCCGTGGCCGACCTTCACTGGCTGTCGCTCCAACCCGAGCTGGAGGGCCTGATCGTGCCGTCCAAGTTCTATGGCGCTGCGGCGAGCGGGCGACCGATCCTGTTCATCGGCGACGCCGATGGCGAAGTCGCCCGCTTGATCCGCCGGCACGATTGCGGTTGGACGTTCCGCCCTGGCGAGGGTGCAGCGGTTGCCGTATTGCTGGGCGAACTAGCCGCAGACCGCGGCATGCTGGCGCAACGCGGACGCAACGCGCGGCTTATGGTCCGCGACAATTACTCGCGCGCGCATGGGATTGCTGCGTGGGATACGTTGTTGCGCGCGATCGCCGGGTCTTAACCGGCTTTAGCGCGGCACGATCTCGACCCGCCGCAGGGCAAGGGGCTCGCGGTTTTCTGTTGCTCCCGGTCGGACCACAATGTCGAGCCAGTAATAACGGCACTCTGAGGCAGTGAAATCCCGGGTAGACGTGGCGGTCATGAGGTCGGCTTCGAACACCCGCGCCTCCGTGGTTGCGCACAGCAGCCGGATTGCGAGGCCATTCGCGTCGCGCTCGAACGGATGTGCCAGCAACGCGCGCAGCCGCATCGGTCCGGGGGGGATCGCAACGAGCTGGCGGGCGACGAGTCCCCCACTGCCGGGCAGTGCCTCGACCGTCAGGCCTTGGCCGTCGCGCAGCAACGTGCCGCTGTATTCGCCAGTGGCCATCACATCCCAGTCGAACGGCGGCCATACCGGCGCCGTGCCGAAATCGGCGTTGCGGACGATTGCGCTGCCCGCCGGGGATCGTACGCCGCTCCGCACCTGGTAAAGCGCGGTGGCGGTCGCGAACTCACGCTGCAAGGCCAGCATGCCCAGCATCGCGAGGTCGATCTCCTTGTCGTCAGCCGAAGTGCGAACCAGTCGCACGCGCAATTTTCCGGCATTGGCGATCGTCTGCGGCGCGACTACCGCGGCCCGCCAGAAGGCCAGATCCCAGGTCGGCCGCCGCGCCAGGATCCGCGCCAGCACGTCGACCGAAGCATCCTGCGCGAGCGACTTGACCATCGCTGGGACATAGATCGAAGCAGTCGCGGGATTGGTGGTCATCGAGCGGTTGAGCGCGACGATTGCGGCGTCGAGATCGTTGCGGCGGCTCGCGTCGAGCACGGTCCACCCGTTGACCAGCGAATCGCGCCGCGTCAGTTCCAGCGCTGCATTCATCAACTGTCGAGCGCGCGCGGTTTTGCCTTCGGCTTCGGCGCTCAGTGCGGCGATCGCCAGGCCTTGCGACGAGAACGGCTCCCGGGAGTAGCTATTCAGCGCGGCCTGGCGCTGCGCGGGCGAGATGGTGACCTTGGCGAGCCGTGCGGGGGTATCGCCGATCTGGCTGGAGATGCCCGTGAGCACCGCCTGGGCATAGGCGAAACCATTGGTCGGCACTGCAGCCAGCGCCAGACGCGGCTGACGCAACTTGTTGAGCCCGCCCCAGGTGACCATCGCGACGAGCAGCGCCACCGTCGCCGCCGCAACAATCAGCGCAATGGTGCGCGCGGTCGGCAGCTTGGGAGCGGTGGAAGCCCGGCCCTCGCGCGACCGCGCGACGGCGGGCCTACTGCTCATTTCGCGGCGTCCCTAGCCCCGTCTTTCGTGCCCCCGTCCTTGGCGCCGCCGTCCTTCGTGGCGGCATCCTTCCCGGCTCCATAGCCGTAGCCGTAACCATAGCCGTAGCCGTAGCCGTACGAAGCATTGCGATCATCGAGCTTTGTAACGATCGCGCCGAACACCTTGGCCCCGGCCATCTGCAGGCGGCGCAGCGCGGTGCGGATGATCCGCAGCTTGCCGCGGTTGGCCTCGATCACGAACACCGCGCCCTCGACCTTGCGCGCGATCAACGGGGTGTCGGCCAGCCCCAGCAGCGGCGGCGCATCGACGATGACTTGGTCGAACCGCTTGAGCAGATCGGCAATCAGCATGTCGAAACGATCGCTGTCGAGCAGTTCGGCAGCGTTGGGTGGCACCCGGCCCGCGGGCATCAGGGTGAAAGCGTAGCGATCCGGCTTGACCAGCAGCTTGTCGAGCTCGCCCTCGCCCGCGAGATAACTGCTCAAGCCCTCGTGGCGTTCGAACCCGAGGTACGAAGCGAGCGACGAATTGCGCATGTCGCCATCGACCAGCACGGTCGAACGGCCCTGTTCGGCAAACATGTGCGAGAGCATGACCGCGGTGGTCGACTTGCCCTCGCCGGGTCGCGAACTGGTGATGACCATCGATCGCGGGGCGCCGTGCGCGGTTAGGAAACCCAGGTTGCTGCGAACGCTGAGATAAGCCTCGTAGGTTTCCGAGCGCTTGTCGAAGACATCATCGAGCAAGTCGCCCTGCCCCGCCGGGACCGATCCGATCAGCGGCAGGTGCAGCTTGTTCTCGACTTCCGCCGGATCGCGGATCGATTGGTCGATCTGTTCGAGGATGAACACCGCCGCCGCCGCGAGCAACAGCCCGACAAAGGCCGCCAGCAGCAGATTGAGCGCGAGCCGCGGGCTCGACGGTCCTTCGGGCGGCATCGCGCGGTGGACGATCGCGACGTCGTTGGCGCCCACGCCGGCAACCCCGATCTCCTTGTAGCGCTGAAGCAGGCTTTGATAAAGCTGGCGGTTGGTATCGGCATCGCGCGAAAGGATGGCGTAGCGTACCGAATCGCTCTGCTGATTGCCATACGCCGACTTAAGTCGCGCGAGCAGGGCCTCGCTCTGCTGCTCGCGGTCGAGCGCACCGTTGTAGGCTTCGCTCACGGCGCTTTTGGCGCGACCGGTTTCGGTTGCAATGCTGCGATCGATGTTGGCCAATTCAGAGCGCGAGGCGACAAGCGGCGGGTAGGCCGAGCCGAACAACGATTCCATGTTGGCAACATTGGCGGCCAGTTCGGCGCGGCGCGCGCGCAAGCTTTGCAGCGTGGGGCTGGCCATGACCGCCACGTTTGAATTGCGCCGCATCTGGGCTTCGGCGGCGATGCGATCGGCGCGCGCGCTGGCCAGTGCCATGTTGGCGGCTTCGAGATCGCTGGCGACCAGCGTCCGTTCGGTCGTGGTGTTGGTGGCGCCGTCACGCACCCGATCGAGCGAGACGATGCCCTGAGCCTTGGCGTATTCGATCAGTTCGCGCTCGGACTTTTCCAGGTTCGTGCGCAATTGCTCAAGCCGCTGCTCAAGGAAAGTGCGTGCATCGGCGGTGGCGCCAAACCGGCGGTCCATCTTGGCGCGGATGAACTGGTTGACCCATTCGTTGGCAATCCGCGCGGACAATTTTGAGTCGGGGCTCTCGAACTGGATGTCGACCAGGCTTGATCCGCGCACGGGCTTGATGGTGACGTATTTGAGCAAGACCGTGATCGCGGTATCGTCGGCGATCTTGCTGCGGCCCTGTCCTTCGACCGAAGTCAGGTCGAACGCCTGGGCAAATTGCAAATCAGTCGAAAGGCGCAGCGCCCGCGCCACGCGTTCGGCAATCGAACGATCGTTGAGCAGCGAATACTGGGTCTGATAGAACGTCAGTTCCTGGACCATCTGGTCCGACTGCACCTTCTCGACATCGGCCACCTTGTCTTGCTCGCGCGAAATTTCGATCCGCGTCGTCGCAGTATAGCGTGGGGTCACTGTCAGGGTTATCAGGAACCCCAGGACGATTGCCGCCGCCACGATCCCCAGGATCAGGTAACGGCGGTTGATGATCGTCCGCCAAGCCCGTTCGAACCCGGTCAGCGCGGCAGCGCCTAGGCGCGGACTTTCCAAATCATGGGGTGAAGGCGCCATTGCCAAGACGTTCACTTCCCGGACCCCGAATTTTGCAAGAGCAAAATGAGCGGCGTGGTCAACAGCGGGACGGCCTGAAGAAGCTGTTCCAGCATGCGCCTCTGCTTCGATTCTCCGACAACCACGATGTCACCGCTGAAGATCTGGGGATCGGGATAGCCGCCGCGGCGGATCGCCCCGAGGTTGTAGAGCCCGACGTAGTGCTTGTCGCCAATGTTGCGGAACAGCACCACGTCGTCGATGCGGGCGTCTTTGCTAGCCCCGCCGGCCAGCGCGACGGCGCGCATCAGAGTGGCATTGGGCAGCACCGGGAACTCTCCCGGACGGTTGACCTGTCCGTCCACCGCCACCGTCCGGCCTGGAGTTTCGAGGATCGTAACCGTGACATCGGGATTGCGAACGTAGTTGGCGCCGCGCAAGGCCTGCTCGATTTCTCCGCCAAGCTCGGCCGGGGTTTTGCCCGAGGCCTGCAACTGGCCGACTAGCGGAAACGAAAACCGCCCGTCGCCATCGACCGAAACGGTGCGCTGGAGGGTTTCGACCCCGAACACTTCGATCCGCAGCTTGTCGAACGCCTGGAGCTGGAACTGGCCCGGACCGCCGGCCGAAGCCTGGCTCGGCTGGGGCATGGCCTCGGTCTGAACGGGAACCACCGAGGCGGCTCCACCAATCGGCTTAATCTTTCCGGCGCACCCGCCCAACAAGCCCAGCACGACCATCAAGGCTCCCGCAAGGCTGACAAAATTACGATTTCTCAAAGGTATTTTCCCGAAAACAAGTCGTGAGGGTGCCCAGCGTGGCAGGCGTTATCCGATAGTACCGGCAGACTCAACGCCGCTTGTCGCTTTGCTGCGGCTGCGAGGGAGAGAGAGAGAATGCCACCAGAAAGATCGCGAACGCCATCATCGATGGCGCCCGCAGCGGGTAATCCGTCGCGCTCGCCAGCGCGAGCAGGCCGAGCGAGGCAAGGCTGGTCGCCGCCAGCCAGGCATCGGGCCCCGAACGGCGCAGCCACGGAAGCAGCACGCGCAGGCGCCTGAGCAGGAACACCGTCGCCAGACCAAGCAGGATCAGGCCCGGCAACCCGGCTTCGACCGCAAGCTGGAGAAAATCGTCATGGGCCTGGTTGAAGTACGAGGCCTTGAGCAGCGCATCCGGCTCATAGGCCTTGAACACATGCTCGAACGCGCCAAACCCGATCCCGGCCGGGAACGCATCGAGCGCCATGCGAAACACCGTCGGCGCGGCGGTAAAGCGCATATCGACGGCGTATTCGTCGGCGCCAAAGCGTTGATAGGCGGGCAGACTGGGCACGATCCAAACCGTCACCGCCATCGCAGCGACCACCCCCAGCCCCAGTCCGATCCTCACCCTGGCCAACGAAAACGGGATTAGCTTATGCCGGTCGTGCGCAAACCGTCCCTGCCTCACCGCGGCGAGGAACAGGAAAAAGACGATCCCCATGGCCAGCGCGAACAGCACCAGTCCCGCCCGCGATCCGGTCATTGCCTCGACCACAACCCACAAGCCGACGGAAACCGCTACACCGGCCACCCATGGCCGCGACAAGAGCAACTCGCTGCGCACCGCGAACAGGAAATACCACCCAAGCAGGGGAAATGTCGCTGCGAGAAAGGCGGCATGATGATTGCGGTTGGCGAACAGACCGACAGCGGTATCCTGATTGGTGATCGAATAGAGATAAAGCGGGCCGTCGGAGGGTCCCAGAACCTGGGCCAGTCCGAGGACGGCGCTGACCGTCGCAGCGATCAGGATCGTTTCGACCATCCGAATGCGATGCCCGGCGGGCTGGGTCGCCGCGACGAGTAATGCGGCTAGCGGGACAACCAGCGAAACCAGCGAATTCCAGGTTTTGGACGGCGACAGGCTTAACGGCCGCCACAACTCGCCCAGCCCGACCAGCGCATCGCGCCGGGTAATACCCTCGCGCCCTGGCAGGGCGTGCCACAGAGCGGATGGGAGCGGGACGAGTTGCGCGGCGATCAGCGCCAGCAGCGCGAGCAATAGCGCGAGCGGGGTGCGCACCGACTTCAAATCGCCGGGCGCGGCAACCAGCAAGGCCCAGGCACCAAACCCCACCGCAGCCGGGCGTAGGAACAATAGCGACTGGAGATCGTCGCGCGCGCCGCCGCCCATGGCGCAGACGACCACGACAAAGGCGATGAACATGGTCAGGCGGCGCCGGTCGAATTGCGCTCGGCTTGGGTGGATCGAGGCAGTCGTTCGGCGGTTCATCGCTCGCGCACTTCGTGCGCCAGGAAATCGGCGTAAGTCCGGCTCAGACCTTCCTCTAGCCCGATCTTCGCGGTCCAGCCGAGCGCGGCGAGGCGGCCGGAGTCCATCAGCTTGCGCGGGGTCCCGTCGGGCTTGCTCGCATCCCACACCAGGCGTCCTTCGAACCCGACCACGCGGCAGACCATCTCGGCCAGATCGCGGATGGTGACCTCCATCCCCGAGCCGACATTGATGTGCTCATCCTGGGAATAGCTGCGCGCAAGGAATACGACCGCGTCGGCGAGGTCGTCAACGTGCAGGAACTCGCGCAACGGCGAGCCGCTACCCCACACTTCGATCTGTTCGGCCCCCGCCAGCTTGGCCTCATGCGCCTTGCGGATCAGCGCTGGCACGACGTGACTGTTGGCAAGGTGATAGTTGTCGCCCCGGCCATACAGGTTGGTCGGCATCGCCGAGATGCAGTCCATCGCGTATTGGCGGCGATAGGCCTGGCCCAGCTTGATCCCGGCGATCTTGGCGATCGCGTACCACTCGTTGGTCGGCTCGAGCGGCCCGGTGAGCAGCGCGTCCTCGGGGATCGGCTGAGGGGCGAGCTTGGGGTAGATGCAAGACGAGCCGAGGAACAGCAGCTTGGTCACCCCTGAGCGGCGCGCGCCTTCGATCACGTTCGCCTCGATCACCAGGTTGTCATACAGGAACTCAGCCGGATACGTGTCGTTGGCGTGGATTCCGCCGACCCGTGCCGCAGCAACGATCGCCAGGTCCGGGCGCTCTGCCTCCAGCCAGGCGAACACCGCGCGCTGATCGCGCAAGTCGAGCGTGTCGCGGCCCGCGGTGACGATGTGGCACGGTTCTGTGGCAAGACGGCGCACCACCGCGCTGCCGACCATGCCGCGGTGTCCTGCGACCCACACTTTCTTGTCGGTGAAGTCGAAATTCATGCACCCTGCCCGAGCGGGGCATCGCGCATCGTCAGGAGATCGGCAGCGACCATCTCAGCGGCCAACTGGCGCGAGCTGGTCTCGTGCTTCCAACCCAGCTTTTCGAATGCCTTGGTCGCATCGCCGATCAGCAGTTCGACCTCGGTAGGACGGAAATAGCGCGGATCGACCGCGACCAGAACTTTACCGGTGGCCTGGCAGATGCCTTGCTCGGCAATTCCCTCACCCTCCCAGGAAAGGTTGATCCCGACTTCGGCGAAACACCATTCGACGAATTCGCGAACCGCGATCGTCACCCCGGTGGCAAGGACATAGTCGTCGGGCTGGTCCTGCTGGACCATCAGCCACATCCCTCGCACGTATTCGCGGGCATGGCCCCAATCGCGCTTGGCATCGAGGTTGCCGAGGTAGAGCTTCTCCTGCCGCCCAAGCTTGATCGCGGCGGCGGCGCGGCTGATCTTGCGGGTGACGAAGGTCTCGCCGCGCAGCGGGCTTTCGTGGTTGAACAGGATGCCGTTGGAGGCGTGCATGCCGTAGGCTTCGCGGTAGTTGACCGTGATCCAGTAGGCATAGAGCTTGGCCGCGGCATAGGGGCTGCGCGGATAGAACGGCGTGGTTTCCTTTTGCGGCACTTCCTGGACGAGGCCGTAAAGCTCGCTGGTCGATGCCTGATAGAACCGGCAAGTGTCCTCCAGCTTGAGGATGCGGATCGCCTCGAGCAACCGCAGCGTGCCGATTGCGTCGGAGTTGGCGGTGTATTCGGGGGTCTCGAAACTGACCTGGACATGGCTTTGCGCGGCCAGGTTGTAGACCTCGTCGGGCTGGGTTTCCTGGATGATCCGGATCAGGTTGGTGCTGTCGGTCAGGTCGCCATAATGCAGCGCGAAATTGCCATCGGGGATGTGCGGATCCTGATAAATGTCCTCGATCCGCCCGGTGTTGAACGATGACGAGCGGCGCTTGACCCCGTGGACCTGATAGCCCTTTTCCAGCAACAGGTGCGACAGATAGGCCCCGTCCTGTCCGGTCACTCCGGTAATCAGTGCGGTCTTGGGTTTGGTCATCGTGGATCCTTGGTATGGGATTTGCGGCTCACAGCAGGAACGCTTCGGCCAAAGCCGCGGGCGCCAGCGCCATCAGCAGATAGAGATACAGCCCGTTCGGCCAGCCCAAGCGGTTCTGCAAGTGATGGTGCAGATGATCGCGGTCGCCAGCCATCGGTGACTGGCCGCGCGCCGCCCGCACGACGGTCAGGCGGAAGCTGTCAAACACCGGGACGAAGAACAACATCACCACGACTTCGGCGCTGAGCCCAGTGGAGGGATCCGCGAGGTGCGAACTGTAAGATCGGATCGTCAGAAGACCGATCGCCGCGGCCAGACCATAGGCCCCGCCGTCACCCAGAAACAGCCGGCCACGCAGGTTCATCACCAGCAGCGAGACCAGTCCCGCCAGCATCACCGCCATGAACGGGATGTCGCCCGCGGTCGATCGGGCCATAATCAGTCCCAGCCAGCCGATGCACAGTCCCAGCACCAGGCCATTCTTGCCGTCGGCCATGTTGACCGCGTTGACCAACCCGACGCAGCACACCACCGTGAACAGCAGCGCGAGCCATTCGTAATAGAGCCCGAATTGAAGGCCGAGCAGCGGAAATACCAGCCGCCTCACCAGAAATGCGTTGTTGAACAGCGCCAGCCCGCCAAACAGCACAAACGCCAGCCCAACCCTCATCCGGGCGCTGATCGGACGACGATCGTCGAAGATCCCGACCAGCGCGACCCCGGCAGTGGCGACCGCGAGGTGGAGCAGTGAGATTTCCGAGCTGACTGGCGAGAGCCAGGTAGCCAGCAGCGCCAGCGGCAGGATGATCCCGATAAGTGCCGGCCCGCCCAGCAGCGGGGTGGCGTGAGCGTGCTGCTTGCGCGCGTCGGGCTCGTCGATCAGCCCCAGCCGCTCGCTTACCGGCCAGGCAAAGCGGGTCAGCAACGCGGTGGCGGCGAACGATGCCGCGCACAACGGCAGGATGGGGGAAAAAATGAAATCGACGACCATGGTTTGCTCAAGCGTCGTCCGGCCGGGGTGCCGGTCCGGCGACCGCGGGGGCCATATTGGCCATTCCTCCCGCCGTCCACCCTCATTCGACGCATCTGGCTGGCCTCAGGCCAGCGCGATATCCGGCGCATCTTCCTGCTTCATCCCGATGGTGTGATACCCGGCATCGACATGATGGGTCTCGCCAGTCACCCCCACCGACAGGTCGGACAGCAGGTACAGCGCCGAGCCGCCGACATCGTCGATCGTCACGTTGCGGCGCAGCGGCGAATTGTATTCGTTCCATTTCAGGATGTAGCGGAAATCGCCGATGCCCGATGCGGCCAGGGTCTTGATCGGCCCGGCCGAGATCGCGTTGACCCGGATCGCGCGGGGGCCGAAGTCGTTGGCCAGGTACTTGACGCTGGCTTCGAGTGCAGCCTTGGCAACCCCCATCACGTTGTAGTGCGGGATCACTTTTTCTGCGCCATAATAGCTGAGTGTCAGCAGCGCGCCGCCGCCCTTGCCGGTTTCGGGATCGAACGCGGGCATCATCGCAGCGGCGCGCCGGGCCACGGCGGTGAAGCTGTAGACGCTGATGTTCATCGTCATCAGAAAATCGTCAAGTCCGACGTCGCAATACGCCCCGCGCAGGGCTTCCTTGTTGGTAAAGCCGATCGCGTGGACGACAAAGTCGATCGTCGGCCAGCGTGCCGCCAGCGCGGCGAAGGTGGTGTCGAGCTGCGCCTCGGTCGAAACGTCGCAGTTCAGCAGAAACGGCTCGCTGTCGCCGGGGTTGAGCAACTGCCCGGCCAGCGGGCGGACCCGCTTTTCCATGACATCGCCCTGATAACTGAACGCCAGCTCGGCGCCCGCGGCATGGAGCGCCTTGGCAATCCCCCAGGCCAGCGACTTGTCGTTGGCCAGGCCCATGACCAGCCCGCGTTTGCCGCTCATCAGCGGGGGCATCGAATTCGTCGCCTGCACGGTCATGCGGTCGCTTCTCCGTCGTCGTTTATAGGTTCGCGCGCGCGCCCCGAGCGGGCCCTGTTATCGCCCTGCCCGACCATGTCGCGCTCTTCCGGGGTCTCGGTCAGCGCGGCGTTCAGTTCGGCTCCGACCACCATCCCTAAGCCGACCAGCCAGAAAAAGAAAAGCACGATCATGATCCCGGCCAGGCTGCCGTAAGTCAGATCATAGCTGAAGAAACTGCGCAGGACTGCAGGCAGAGCGATGGTCACCGCTACCCACCATACGGTGACCAGCAGCGCGCCCGGCCACTTGGGATAACGCCGCTTGCGGTAGGCGCCCGGGGTCAACGACAGAAACAACAGGTAGATCGACAGATAAAGCCCCAGCGCGGGGATAAAGCGCGAGAGCGCCAGCTGGTCGATCACGTCGACCAGCCGCGGAAACCACGCCGCGATTACTTCCTGCGCGGTGCCGATCAGCACCTGCACCGCCAGGCTCACCAGCAGCAGCACCACCGCTGCCACGATCACCCCGGTCGAGGCGAGGCGATAGCGCCAGAAGGCGTGCTCCCAGTGCGTGCCATAGGCGCGGCGCAGCACGTCGCGGATGGTTTCAACCAGGCTTCCCACGGTCCACAGGCCCACCAACCCGCCGATCCACAACAGCCAGCCCGATCGCGCGGCGATGACCCCGCGCGCGACCGGTTCGATTGCATTGGCGACCACCGGCGGTACCGCCAGAAGAAAGGCGTTGATCGAGGCGGCGCGCTGGCTTTCCTCGCCCACCAGCGAAAAGATTGCGGCGACGGTGATGAAGAACGGAAACAGCGAAAGGATGGCCATGTAGGCAAGATTACCCGCATGGATGAAGCCGTCGTTGTACGACCCGGTGGCGACACGCTTGACGATCTCGAGAAACCGGCTTCCCGGCCCGAAGCGGTGGCGGGCACGTTCTTGAAGCCCCGCGCGCCAACGAAGCGCCTCTTTGCGGCGTGCTTCGGGCGAAAGATCGGGCATTTCCACCAGCGGCTTGGCGCCGGGGGGGAGAGAAGGTGTGAGGTCCGGCACGAAGGGCTAAACGCCCAGCTTGGCGCGCAGGTCCCGAGAGTCGTGCCACCCCTCGAGGCGGCTGGCGAGATCGGCGGCGAGATCGGTATCGGCTGCGGGTACCTCGACCTGGAGCGTGACCAACTGGTCGCCACGCGCGCCGCCTTTGCCCGAGAAACCCTTTTCCTTGAGCCGCAGCGTCTTGCCGCTGCTGCTGCCCGGCGCAATGGTCAGCATCACCGGGCCTTCGACCGTGGGAACGCGGACTTTGCTGCCGCGCAGCGCCTCATCGAGAGTGATCGGCAGATCGAGCCGGATGTTGTCGCCGTCGCGGCGGAAGAACGGGTGGTTGCCCACCTCGATCGTCACGATCGCATCGCCTGCGCCGCCCGCCCCCTGCTCCCCGCGCCCGGCCAGACGCATTTGCGTGCCGCTTTCGACGCCGACGGGTAGCTTGAGGTCGATGGTCTTGCCGTCGCTTAGCGTGATTCGCTGGGTGGCGCGGGCGGCGGCGTCGGTAAAGCTCACCTGCAACCGGTACTGGACGTTGGCGCCCTTTGGCGGGGGGCCGCGCCGTGCGCCGCCCATTCCTGCGCCGCCCATGCCCCCCGGACCACCGCCCACTCCGGCACGGCCACCGCCAAACAAGCCTTCGAACAGGTTGCCCAGGTCGATGCCGTCAGCGCCCGCGCCGCCTTCGAAGTCTTGTGCGCGGAAGCCGCCCTGGCTGCCACGAAAGCCCCCGCCCGGACCTCCTGCGCCGCCCCCGCCGTACCCGAACGGCATCGCCGGATTGCCGTCGAAGTCGATCTCGCCACGGTCGAAGCGGGCGCGTTTGTCCTTGTCGGACAGCAGGTCGTACGCCTGGGTGACTTCGGAAAACTTTTCGGCGGCGTTGGGTTTGCCGGTGTTGCGATCGGGGTGAAGCTGCTTGGCGAGCTTGCGATAGGCAGACTTGACGTCCTTTTCGGTCGCCCCGCGAGCGACGCCCAGGATTGTATAGGGATCGGCGGCCATGGCCGGCTAGCTAGGGTGCGCCGCTCCGTCCGGCAAGCTTTCCTGCATCGGCACGACGCGCTAGGAGCCAAATCCGTGTCAGCTTCGCTGGCTCCTACTCGTTGGAACAAGCCTGCCATGCTGACCTCGTCCGAAGCTGAGACAATCCCCGACGTCGATCCTTTCGCCCTGTTCGCTATTTGGCTGAGCGAAGCGCAGGCCAGCGAGCCCAACGATCCCGGCGCGATGGCGCTGGCCACGGCAACCCCGGATGGCGCGCCTTCGCTGCGGATGGTTCTGCTCAAAGGTCATGGACCGGATGGCTTCGTGTTCTATACCAATTTCGAAAGCCGCAAGGGGCTGGAACTGGCTGCCAACCGCCAGGTCGCGCTGCTGTTTCACTGGAAGTCGCTGCGCCGTCAGGTACGCGTCGAGGGGCGGGTCGAGGAAGTCAGCGCGGGTGAGGCCGACGCCTATTTCGCCAGCCGCCACCCGGTTTCGCGGCTGGGTTCGGCGGCTTCGGATCAGTCGCGCCCATTGCCCGGCCGCGCGACCTATCTCGCACGGGTCGAGGAACTGAGCGCCCGCTATCCCCAAGGCGATGTCCCGCGCCCGCCGCACTGGTCGGGCTATCGGGTGATCCCGACGGCGATCGAATTGTGGATCGACCGCGACCACCGTCTCCACGAACGCCGCCGGTTCGTGCGCGCGAATGTCAGCGCGCCGTGGACCAGCACGTTGCTTTATCCATGACGGCGGCTTCCCCCTTGCTCAATATCCGCGCCGCGTTCGCCTCGATCAGCGTGGCGCTGCTGCTGCTGGGGATAAAGGCGTGGGCGGTGTGGGCCACTGGCTCGACCGCAATGCTCGGAAGCCTGGCCGATACCGCGCTCGATCTCGTCGCCAGCCTCGCGACGCTGGCCGGGGTGTGGGTTGCCGCACAGCCCGCCGATGCCGAGCACCGCTTCGGTCACGGCAAGGCCGAGGCACTGGCTGCGATGTTCCAGGTGGTGCTGATCTCGATTTCGGCGGTCGGGCTGGCGGTTCGCGCCGTCCAGCAGTGGATCGCGGGCGGAAGGACTGAGGCGGCGCAGGATGGGATCCTGGTCTCGGCTATCGCGCTGGCAGCGACGCTGGCGCTGCTCGCCTACCAGCGCTTCGTGATTGCGCGGACGCAGTCGATCGCGATCGCCACCGACCATGTCCACTACCAGTCCGATATCCTTCTCAACCTGGCAGTCATCGCGGCGCTCGCGCTCGATCAGTACGGCGGGATCGCAGGGGCCGACCCGGTGTTCGCGCTGGCCATCGCGGCGTGGTTGGCGTGGGGTGCGTGGCGCGCTTCGCAAACCGCGATCGAGCAGCTGATGGACCGCGAATGGCCCGAGCAAAAGCGCCAGCGCTTCGTCGAAATCGCCGCGCGTCATCCCGAGCTGGAACACCTCCACGACCTGCGCACCCGCACAAGTGGCATGCGCGACTTCGTCCAGTTCCACGTCGATTTGCCCGGCAGTATGACGGTCGACCAGTCGCATGCGATCATCGACCGGGTCGAACACGAGCTGTGCCGACATTTTCCCAATCTCGAACTGCTCATCCACATCGATCCAGCGGGCCACGTCGACGAGCCGGGCAATCCGCTGATCGAAGCCAACGAATTTGCCAACCTCGAGAAGCCCAAATGACCACCGTCCCCTACTGGCACGTCGATGCTTTTGCCGACCGTCCGTTCGCGGGCAACCAGGCGGCAGTGATGATCTTCGAAGCCTGGCCTGAGGATGCAGCGCTGGCCGCGATCGGCGCGGAAAACATGTTTGCAGAAACCGCGTTTCTGGTCCGCGATCACAGTGGCCCGGCCGATTGGGAGCTGCGTTGGTTTACCCCCGCGTGCGAGGTACGCCTGTGCGGCCACGCCACGCTCGCCTCGGGCCA
>JANMQW010000442.1:0-3831 GCA_031370725.1 Novosphingobium sp. | reverse complement strand
GCAGGCGTTGTTCGCGCTGGTCGATGAGGAATGCGTCGGGGCGGAAGGCGATCTTGCCGCGATCGCGGGCAGCCTCGCCAAGGCCAACGGCGAGCTGAAAGCCGCGACGATGTGGTTCATGCAGAACGCGATGGCCAACCCCAACAACCTCGGCGCCGGGGCCTATTCGTACATGACGCTGATGGGCACCGTCGCGGTCGGGCTGATGTGGCTCAAGATGGCCAAAGTGGCGGCAGCGGCGCTGGCGGGCGGGGCCCCAGAGGCAATTGGGGACCGCGCGTTCTACGAAGCCAAGATGACGACCGCCCGCTACTTCGCCGAACGCCACCTGCCCGATTGCGGGGCGTTGCGGCGCAAGATCGAGGGCGGCGCGGACAGCGTGATGGCGCTGCCGGTGGAGGCATTCGCGACGGCGGCTTGACGATTGCGTCTACAAATGACCAATCATAGAGCAGGCGCATCTGGCCCTGCTCCCGCATCGATTTCGAAAGCTTCAGGGTACAGCCTCACATTGCGCGGACATACACGCGCGTAGTTCGTTGCTCGCTGTTGGATGCCCTGGCGACATAGTCAAAGTAACTGGCGCCCTTGAATCCATTCAGCACTGTAACGGTATAGGTCCCGGACGGATTTTGAATGACTGAAAGCTCATTCGAGTTCGCGGCCGAGACGGCAATGGATTGGATTGAACCTCCTGACGAGTCGAATCCGCGGGTGTTGACATTTTCATTGGACAAGATGGAGTCGTTGCCAGTCAAAGCTGCTGCACTGAACGTGAGCGAGGTCGTGCCAGCTAGTGTGAGGAAATCCGGGGATGGCATGTAGAGGCCGCTGTCGTTGTAGCGGAAGAATTCGGCATACCGGCCTGTTTCCGCAAGGATCGTCGGAGAGATCGCCGTCAAAGCCAGCACGGCCTGCGCCGCATTATCCGTGCTGTCGGTGATGACGCGCCCGATCGTCGGCCGCAAATAGCCGTTGATCCCCAATAACCACCGGGCTTTATCGGCGGATGTTTCAAGCCGCACAGGCATCGCCGCAGCATAACCGTCGATCAGGTGCGCAATCGCCCGTACCTTTGCCGTGCTGAGCTGGAGAGTAGCAGGCGGGGTTGGCTGGGTAGCTCCGACGGTGTTTAGATAGCATTGGATGACAGACGACATGCGATCGTTCTGGAAGATGAACTGTGCCGGGGCAGCCGCCAGGCATCGCGTCGCGACGGCTTCCGTCGGTGTTATCGCTGGCCTCACGTCACCGTAGCTCAGGTCGATGCCAGGTGTGCTGTACCCAATTCCAGTCGGGATCGTCGCCAGCGCGCTCATCATAGCGAGAACGCGAAGATTCGCGGCGTGCATGCGTGCCGCATCAGCAACACGCGTGGCATCGCCCGACGCCGCTTCCGCGATCGCGTCATAGGTCGCGAGGTCGGGATCGTTGACCAAGTTAAACACGCTACCGGTGATGCCAAGCTGCGTCTTCAGCTTCGTGGCAGTGCTGCCGGGCGCGACAAGCATTGCGGTCACGGGAGTAACCATTCGCACATCTGCAGGCGCGTTCATGTAGATTTGCGCCCCGGTTTCATGATCGATTACCCGGGTGCGCTTAAACCTGAGCGAATAGTCGCCCGCCGCATCAGCGCCCGGTGCGGTTCCCAACCCTAGATAGGCGGCGATGGCATTTGTATGTCCTGGAAAATAGCGGCCGTCACGCGCAGTGAAGCCAAGCGTTAGAAACTGGCCAAACGTATCGATGTCGCCAGTTGTGAACTCGATGAGTCCAGTTGCCAGGGATGTCGCATAAACGCGCGCGGTTGCGGTTGGTGGCGGGGTTGGAGTAGGCGTCGGGGAGGGAGTTGGAGCAGGCGTCGGTGTCACAGATGGTGAAGAACTCGCGCCACTGCCACTACCTCCGCCACCGCAAGAAGCAAGTACAAGTGCCGATGCGACAGCCGCAGTCCTGATAAACTTTCGCATGTTACCCCACCTCGCCATTACATTGCTGAAAGCGGAATGACACGCCGATCAAGACAGTACAACCTTCCAGGGATTTAATGTGATAACCCCTGCCGGTAACTTCTCCGCGATCGATCATCCTCCAGATCTTTCTGGCCATCAGTCGACCACCTCCCCCAACAACCCCAGCATCGCCGCCCAACTCTGCCGGTCTGCGCTCGCGTCAGGGCCCAGCGCGGGAAGGCCATGGCGGTCCGCTTCCGGGTCGGTGAAGCCGTGCTTGACGCCTGAGTGCACATGCAGGTGCCAGTTCGCCCCCGCAGCATCCATTCCCGCCTGAAACGCGCAGACCTGTTCGCGTGGGACGAGGCGGTCAGCATCGCCGTGGCAGACCAAGATCCGCGGGCGGATCGGCTCGGTGGCGGGGGTGTCGGTGGTGAGGATGCCATGGAAGCTGGCGGCGAGGACCAGCGGGAGGTTCATCCGCGCCGCCTCGAGCGCGGCCTGTCCGCCCATGCAGTAGCCGATCGCGGCGAGGGGGAGGCCTTTAGCTTCGAGCAACGCGGCGAGGGTATCGACCGCAGCCCTGATCCGCGCACGGTAGGCGGTGACGTCGACGCGCAAGGCGGTGCCGAGCGTGTGCGCGTCAGCGCGGTCGGCGGGGGCGCGACCGTAGAGGTCGGTGCAGAACGCGAGATAGCCGGCCTCGGCCAGCATCGGCAGGCGGCGCAGCGCGTTCTCGGCCTGGTTCATGATCGTCGGGAACACGACGACGGCGGCGCGGGGGATGCCGGCGGGGCGGGCGAGTTGGCCGGTGAGCGCGGTGGGGCCGTCGGCGTAGGGGATGGGTTCGAGGGTGGTCATGGCTCTATTTGCCTCCTCTCTCCTTGCGGGAGAGGATAGCATAGCTTGCTCCGGCAGGAGCTAGCGAAGCTTGGCGAGGGGGCGAGGTTGCGCGCGGCATCGCCCCCTCTCCAACTTCGCCTAGGCGCGCTGCGCCAAGGCATCGTATCCTCTCCCGCAAGGGGAGAGGAAAGGCTACTCCGGCAGGAAGTCCGGCACGCTCAGATACCGTTCGCCGGTGTCGTAGTTGAACCCCAGCACCCGCGCATCCGGCGCCAGGTCCGGCAGCTTCTGGGCGATCGCCGCCAGCGTCGCGCCGCTCGAAATCCCCACCAGCATCCCCTCGACCGTCGCACACCTGCGCGCCCATTCCTTGGCATCCGCCGGATCGACCTGGATCGCGCCTTCGATCGACTGGGTGTGGAGGTTGCCGGGGATGAACCCCGCGCCGATGCCCTGGATCGGGTGCGGCGCAGGCTGCCCGCCCGAGATTACCGGGCTAAGCGTCGGCTCGACCGCCCACGCCTGCATCTTTGGCCAGTGCTTCTTGAGCTCCTCGGCGCAGCCCGTGAGATGCCCGCCGGTGCCGACCCCGGTGATCAGCGCGTCGATCGGGGTGTCGGCGAAATCGCGCAGGATCTCCTGCGCGGTGGTGGCGACATGGATCGCGATGTTGGCGGGGTTGTCGAACTGCTGCGGGATCCACGCGCCCGGCGTGGCGTCGCGGATTTCGCCGGCCCGCTCGATCGCGCCCTTCATGCCCTTTTCGCGCGGGGTCAGATCGAAGCTCGCGCCATAGGCCAGCATCAGGCGGCGGCGTTCGAGCGACATCGATTCGGGCATCACCAGCACCAGCTTGTAGCCCTTGACCGCAGCGACCATGGCGAGGCCGATCCCAGTGTTGCCGCTGGTCGGCTCGACGATCGTGCCGCCGGGCCGCAGGCTGCCGTCGGCCTCCGCCGCCTCGATCATGGCCAGGCCGATGCGGTCCTTGATCGATCCGCCGGGGTTGGCTCGTTCGGATTTGATCCACACCTCG
>JANMQW010000427.1:0-4164 GCA_031370725.1 Novosphingobium sp. | reverse complement strand
CACTGCCAGCTCGCGGACGCGCTGGAGCATGTTGGTGACCTCGCTCAGCGCGCCTTCGGCGGTCTGAGCGAGCGCGATGCCGTCGTTCGAATTGCGGATACCCTGCGTCATGCCGCGCACCTGCGAGGTCATCGAAGAAGCGATCGCGAGACCGGCGGCGTCGTCCTTGGCGCTGTTGATACGCTTGCCGCTGGACAGTCGTTCCATCGCGGTACCGAGCATCTTGCTCGCCGAAGTGGACGCGTTGGCGGCGCGGATCGCACCGATGTTGGTGTTGATTACGTTCATTTCCGTCTCCTGTTGAAACCCCATTGTTCCGCCGGAACGGTCCATCGGCCCGGCCAGCATGGGGAAGAGCGGACGCGGCGCGGATTTGTTAAGGGCGCGCCGCCGCCGACCGGCGCGATCCTGCACGAGCGCCTCGATCAGGGCCGCGCGGTACGGATTTGTGCCTACCCCATGATTACCGCGCTGTTTGCCATGCCGGGGCCATCAGTCCGGCAGGGGTCGGTAACGGGGGAATTGAAAATGAACGGTCTGGAGATCAGCGAGTTGGCACAAGCGCGTCACGCGCCGCTGCTTCACCGCGCCAAGGCGATCGCCGGTTCGATCGCCCTGCCGCAGACGGTAACGGTGTACGAAGCGAGTGAGAGCGGCGCCAAACCACGCCGCCATGCAATCGCTCTGGCCCGCGGCACCGCACCCGCGTTGCGCCGCACCGGCGAGGACACGTTCGCGCTCACTTATGTCGACCCCGCCTCGCAAGTCTCGTTCGCCGCTCTGCTCGCATGCCTGTGCCCGGCGGGAACTCCGGTTGCGGCCGATCCACACAGCCTATCGATCCTGGCGCTGGGGGAAAGGCTCGCCAGCAGCGACATCCCGGTGCTGATCAACGGCCCGACCGGTACCGGCAAGGAAGTGCTGAGCCGCTTCATCCACGTCCGCAGCCCGCGCGCTGCCCGCCCGTTCGTCGCAATCAATTGCGCGGCAATTCCCGAAACGATGCTTGAGGCGATGCTGTTCGGCCACCGCAAGGGCGCGTTCACTGGCGCGACCGAAGCCAGCGAAGGCTTTTTTCGCGCGGCCGATGGCGGCACTTTGCTGCTCGACGAGATCGCCGAGATGCCGCTGGCGCTCCAGGCCAAGCTGCTGCGCGCGTTGCAGGAAGGCGAGGTCGTGCCGATCGGCGCGACCCAGCCGATCAAAGTTGATGTCCGGGTGATCGCCTGCGTCAACCGCGATTTGCCCACCGAAGTTGCCGAGGGCCGCTTCCGCGCCGATTTGTTCTATCGCCTCAACGTATTTCCCCTCACCCTCGCGCCCTTGCGCGAGCGGCGTGAGGACATCGCTCCGCTCGCGCTCGCCATGCTCATGCGCCACACTCCGGCAGGTGCGGCGGTGCCGTGGATCACCGAAGGCGCGCTCGCCCGGCTGCGGCTCCATGGCTGGCCGGGCAACGTTCGCGAACTGGAGAACGTGATGCGCCGGGCGCTTTTGTTGGGCGATGGGGCAGCGCAAATTGAAACCGCGCACGTTGTATTCGACCAGCCCGCCAAGCTGGTCGGGGCCGAGATTGCCGAAGTACCGACCCGGCTTTCGCACATCGTCCAGGCTTCCGAAGCCAGCGCGATCATGGAAACGCTCGACGCCTGCGGCGGCAGCCGGACCGTCGCCGCGCGCCAGCTCGGCATATCAGAGCGCACACTGCGCTATCGCCTGGCCTCGTTCCGTGACGCCGGGTTGGCCGTCGCCGGAGCCCGGCGATGAGCGGGATCGGCTCGATCGGGCCAAGTTCACTTGGCGGGGGCCAAGGCGGGATCCAGCAGATCCTCGCGCTGCGTCAGCAGTTGGTGGATCGCTCGCAATTGCTGCGCGAGGTCCACAAGCCCGAAGCAATCGCGACCGAACCCGCCCCGGCGGGCAATTTCGCCAACACTCTCAAGTCGGCGCTCGACGGGGTGACTGCCACCCAAAACCGCGCCGAAGGCCTCACCGTCGCCTACGAACGTGGTGAGGTCACCGATATCGCCAAGGTCATGCTTGCCCGCCAGGAGGCAGGAGTGGCCTTCGAAGCGACGCTCCAGACGCGCAACCGGCTGCTGTCGGCGTATCAGGATATCATGCGGATGGGGGTCTGATAGATGAGCGCGCTCGTCCCTTCCCCCGGCCCAATCGCCATACTCACTGATCCTGCCAGCGGCCCGATGCTGACCCGGCTGGGCGCGTTTGCCCGCCAGCCTGCAGTTCGCCGGACGCTGCCGCTGCTGGGCGGGCTTGTCTCGCTGGGCGCGGTCGCGCTGGCCTGGGCGATGCTGGCCCCGGCCCCGCAGCGCGTGCTCTACAGCGAGCTGGCCGATGCCGAAAAGGCCCGCGTGGTTGGCGCGCTCGACAAGGCGGCGATCGCCTATCAGCTCGACGACGCCGGCGGCATGCTGACCGTCGATGCCGACGATCTTTACCGCGCGCGGATGCTGGTCGCGTCGGACGGCGCGCTGGCGACCACCGACAGTGGCACCGACATGCTCGACAAGCTGCCGCTCGGCGCCAGCCGCGCAGTCGAGGGCGACCGTCTACGCAGCGCGCGCGAGCACGAGCTTATCCTCTCATTGATGGAAATCGACGGGGTCGAGGCTGCGCGCGTCCATCTCGCCGAACCGCAACGGTCGGTGTTCGTGCGCGACGAGCTGCCTCCCACCGCCTCGGTCATGTTGCGCCTTGCCCGCGGGCGCCAGCTTGCGGACAGCCAGGTCGCGGCTGTCGTCAACCTGGTCGCCGGTTCGGTTCCCGGCCTGTCGGTCGATGCGGTGCGGGTCCTCGACCAGCACGGACGGCTGCTCTCGGCGGCCAAAGGCGCGGATGGCGACCGCCTCGAATTGCAGGCGCGGATGGAAGAAAAGCTGCGCGGCCAGCTCGACCAGCTGCTCCTGCCGATGTTGGGCGAAGGCAACTATTCAAGCGAGGTCCAGGTCGAGCTCGACATGGACGATGTGACCAAGGCGCGCGAAAGCTATGACAAACAGGGCGCGGTACGCTCCGAGACGCAAAGCCAGTCGCAATCGGAGGGCGCGGGGCGGGCGATCGGGGTGCCCGGCGTGCTATCCAACACCCCGCCGCCCACCGCCACCGCCTCGCCCGGCTCGCCGCAGGGCTCGGCTCCTGCGGCACAGGGCGGAGCGAACAATGGCGAATCGAGCACCGCGCGAACTTATGAGCTGGGCCGCGAGGTCTCGGTCGCCAACTCGGGGCCGGGCCGGATCAAGCGCATCTCGGTCGCGGTTGCGCTGAGCCAGGCGGCGCTCAAGAAGGGCAAGCCCGCCGATATCGAACAGATCAAGCAGCTCGTCACCGCTGCGGTCGGGATCGACACACAGCGTGGCGATCAGGTCGCGGTGGTGGCGCGTGCCTTTCAACCGCCCGCCGACGATGCCCTGCCGTTCTACGAGGCGGGCTGGTTTGCCCCGCTGGTGCGCGGGGTGGTCGCACTGATCGGGGTGCTGCTGGTGCTGCTGCTGGCGGTGCGCCCGCTGCTCAAGCTGCTCAAGCGCGAGCCGGGCGATGAAGCCGATGATGAGTCTGGCAATGATTCTGGCGCCGCGCCGCTGGCACTTGAAGGCCGCGCATCGCACCGGCCCGCAATCGACGGCACGATCATCGAACGCCAGATCGAACTTGCCCAGCGGATGGTCGAGGAAAAGCCCGAACAGGCTGTAGTCGCGCTGCGGCGGATGCTTGCGCAGCCCGGAACCGCAGCGTGACCGCGCTGTCGCAGATCGCCGCGCAGGGCGATGCCCAGCGCGCCGCGGTGATGGTCATGGTCCTCGACGAGAGCGTCGCAGCCACGTTGCTCGCTCAGCTCGAACCCGAGGAACTTCACCTGCTCGGCGAATCGATGATCGCGCTTGGCGAAGTCAGTCCCGAAGCGATCAGCCACGCCATCGCCGGGTTCGTCGATCACAGCGACACGCACGGCCTGCCCAGTCACGGCCGCCCCGAACGGATGCGCGCGTTGATGAACCGCGCGGTGGGCGAGGTGAAGGCCGATGGGCTGATCCAGCGTATCCTTCCCGGCCACTCGCCCGAACCCTCCGCGCTCGAACTCGCCCGCTGGCTGTCGCCGCGCGTGCTGGTGCAACTGCTGCGCGGCGAGCATCCGCAGGCAATCGC
>JANMQW010000392.1:0-2975 GCA_031370725.1 Novosphingobium sp. | reverse complement strand
GGTTTGAGCGCGCCAAAGGTTTTCTCCAGCGCGGCGATCGCCTTGGCCTTGTCGAAATCGCCGAACAGATCGACCTCGACCGGGCCACTGGCGAGCAGCGGCTCCCACACCGCGCGGAAACCTTCGGGGGTGGTCGCGGCGATCTCGGCGGGGCTGGGGGTCTTGAACCGCGGGTCGCGGCTGCGCAGCAACCAGTCTAGATCGCGTTCGAGCACCGATTGTGGGCTCGACTGATAGCTTTCGTACTGGAGCCGCGCGGCGGCCTTGGCGCGGACCACGGGGTTGGCGTCCCACCGCGGCATCGCCAGCTTGGCCGCGAACAGATAAAGCTGGTCTTCCAGATCGGCGGGGCGGGTATCGGCGGAAAACTCGAAGTTACCGTCGTCGATGGTGAAATCGAAGCCCATCTTGCGCCCGGTCGAAATCCGGTCGAGCTCGTCCTGCCCCAACGTGCCCAGGCCACTGCCGACCAGCGCGGCGGTGCCCAGCGCGACATAGGCGGCATCCTGCGGGGCTTTCGCGCTGTAGCCGCGCCCGAAGCGCGCCTTGACCATCACCCGGCCCGGCTCGGCATCGTTGTTCCACATCAAAACTTTGACCCCGTTGGACAGGGTCAGCCGCTCGATCTGGAGCAGCCCCGTGGACAGTTGTTCGGTGAGTTTGCCCGGAGTGCCGATCGTGGGGAGCCCCGCAAACCCCAGCGGCTCGGCCGAGACGCGGCTCGATCCATCGGGCGCGACGCTGTCGATCAGCGCCTGGCGCAGACCCGCTTCGGTGCCTTCATTGGCGCCGGGGGTAAGCAGGATCGGGCGAGTGACGGTGCCCGCGAACAGCACGCGGGTATGTTCAAGCACCGCGGCGGGGGTGAAATCGGCGCGCATATCGCGGAATACGCCGAGCACGGTGGCGGGCGAGGCAACGGTTTCGCGGATATCGACCGCGCGAACCAGATCGTCGGCGACCTTGGATCCGGCGAGCGTATCGACAGTCTCGACCGGCACCTGGAACGCGACATCGAACTCGGCGATTTCGCGCGCGATCTCGGCCTCACTCGGCGGCGAAGCGACCGCATCGGCAATCACCGCGCGCACATCTTTCAGCGCGGCCTGCCAGTCGTCGCCCAAGGGCGTAACCGAAACGAAGGTCGCGTCGGTCGATCGGCTGACATCCTCCTGGTTGACCTGCGCGGTCAGGAAGCTGCCCCCGGCGCGCGCGCGCGTTTCCAGCCGCCGGTTGATCAGCGCCTGGGCAAGCTGATCGATCATCAGCCCGCGGTTGTAGATGATCGTGTCGTTGACCTTCTTCCACGGTCGCAGGATCGCGTAGTTGACCGCGCGCGGAAGGTCGGGCTCGACCAGCACTTTGGCCTCGCCCACCGAGTTTGCCGGATCGGTCCCCCGGGGTGCCAGCGGAACCCCGAAGCTGGGCGCCTTGGCACCCTTGCCCTTGACCTTCCAGGCGGAAAACCACTTCTTGACCAGCGCCTCGAGCTGCGCCGGGTCGGCATCGCCGGCGACCACGATCACGGTGTTTTCGGGGCGGTACCAGCGATCGTGAAACGCCTTCACAGATCCCGCTGTGGCCGCGCGCAAGGTATCCTCGCGCCCGATCGGCGAACGGTCGGCGAGCGGCTGACCGGTAAAATAAAGGCTGCGGGTGGCTTCGGATACGCGCTGCGCCGCGCCTCCGCGCTCGCGCATTTCGGCGAGCACGATCGGCAGTTCGGTGGCGACGCCGTGATCAGTGAAGTTCGGCGCGGCGATCATTCCCGAAAGCAGCTTGAACGATTCGTCGAGATGCTCGGGCGTCGCACCGGGCAGGTCTAGCTTGTAGACGGTCTGGGTCGGCGTAGTCTCGGCGTTGGTGTCGCTGCCGAAAGTCGCCCCCAGCCGCTGCCAGATCGGGATCGCCTCGCCTTCTTTCAGGTACTTGCTCTCGCGAAAGGTCAGATGCTCGATCAGGTGGGCAAAGCCACGCTCCTTCTCGGTTTCATACAGCGATCCGGCATCGATCCGGATGCGGATCGAAACCTGATCGGGCGGCACCCCATTGTGGCGCACCGCATAACGCACCCCGTTGGACAGCGTGCCAAAGGTCCACGCCGGATCCTGCGGAACGTCGCTGCCCTTGTAGAGCCACGCGGCGTTGTTGTCGGTCGCGGCCAGCAACGGGCCGGGCGCGGTGCCGAGCAGCAAGAGGGGGAGAAGGAAGGCGAAGCGCCGGGCGGCGCGGGTCGTCGATCGCATGGACGAAGCTATACGAGGGGGAAAGGTGAAGGGCTAGTGAATAGGGTGGCCGACTTCACTCAACCCGCCGAGAAATCCACCAGCTCCACCTGGAACACCAGATCGGAATTGGCCGGGATCGGGCCGGTCGCCTTGGCGCCATAGCCCAGCGCGGCGGGGATGCAGAGGCGGCTCACCCCGCCCTTGCCCATCGTCTGCAAACCCTGACTGAACCCGGGAATGACCCCGCCGACCGGAAATTCGATGCCCATCCCCTGATCGAATACCTCACCGGTGGCGGCGAGATAGCCGATGTAGTTGACCTTCACGCCGTCAGAGGCGGAAGGATGCGCGGCGGTGCCGGGGCGCAGTTGCAGGGTGCCGAGGGTTGTCGAGGGCCGGGCCGCGCATTGGCGCTGGCCTGCGGGGATGATCTGCTTGAGCGGCAGCGGGATCAGAGTCCTGACCAGCTTGGGCAGCGCGGCGGCGAGCACGGGCACACCGACTACGAGGGCGAGGGCGCCGAAAAGCGCGGTGCGAGCGGGGCGTTTGATGGGCATCGGCGGGCGATAGCTGGCGATCCACCAAAGCGCCAGCGAGCTAAGCCGCTCGCGGCTGAGGCGGAGCGTACAAGCGCGAAATAGGGATTGTGTCCCGGGATTTTCGGAATTGGTGTCCGCGGAATTGCGGAATGGGTATTGTGCGCGCCTGAATTGGTGGTGCCCCCTGAATTGAGTTGTTAAATCTAGA
>JANMQW010000391.1:0-9280 GCA_031370725.1 Novosphingobium sp. | reverse complement strand
AAAGTGCCCGCAAACCTGGTGCGCAAGATGCACGGCGCCGCGCTCCATCAGGACGCGCTCAACACCGCGATCCGCGAGGCGATGGACAAGCTGGTCCGCGACAACAAGCTGCGTCCTGCGATGCAGCCCGAAGTCACGCTGGGCGACGGCTATGAAGAGGGCAAGGACGCCGAACTGGCGGTTGCGCTCGAGGTGCTGCCCGATATCGCCACGCCCGACATCTCCGGGCTCAAGCTGGAAAAGCTGACCGTTCCGGTGAGCGACGCCGAAGTCGACGAGTCCGTCGCCAAGATCGCCTCGGGCCAGCAAAACTTCGTTGCTGCCAAGAAGGGCAAGAAAGCCACAACCGGCGATCAGGTGGTAATTGACTTCCTCGGCAAGCTGAACGGCGTGCCGTTCGAGGGCGGCGCGGGCGAGGATACCCCGCTCGAATTGGGCGCGGGCCGCTTCATCCCAGGCTTCGAGGAACAGCTTGTCGGCATGAAGGCGGGCGACGAGCGGACGATCGACGTCACCTTCCCCGCCGATTACCCCGCCGAAAACCTCAAGGGCAAGGCTGTCACCTTCGGCGTCACCGTCAAAGAAGTGAAGATCGCGGGCGAGGCCAAACTCGACGACGATTTCGCCAAGTCGCTCGGGCTTGAAAGCATGGAGCAACTGCGCGGGCTGCTGCGCGGCCAGATCGAGCAGGAGAGCGCCGGGCTGACCCGCACCCAGATGAAGCGCGCGCTGCTCGACCAGCTTGCCGCGGCGCACGATTTCGACGTGCCGCCATCGATGGTCGAGGCCGAGTTCGAACAGATCTGGCAACAGCTGCAGCAGGAAGCCGCCAACGAGGACGATCCCGCAGCGGCAAAGCTTGAGATCGAGGGCGACAAGGACGATTACCGCGCGATCGCGGTGCGCCGGGTCCGCCTTGGCCTGCTCCTGTCCGAGATCGGCCAGGCCAACGGCGTCCAGGTTTCTCCGCAGGAGATGGAGATGCTGATCCAGCAGGCCGCGCGTCAGTATCGCGACGAGGATCGCGACCGGTTCGTCGAATACATCCGTTCAAATGCGCTCGCCGCCGCGCAGCTGCGCGCACCGCTGTATGAAGACAAGGTCGTCGATTTCCTGTTCGACAAGGCCGAAATCAGTGAGCGCGAAGTGACCCGCGACGAGCTTCAAGCCGCGATCGAAGCGGACGATACCCCGGCGGTCGAAGCCAAGCCGGTCAAGGCAAAGAAGGCTGCGGCAAAGGCTCCGGCCAAGAAGGACACCGCGGCCGAGCCCAAGGCCGCCAAGAATCCTGTCGCCAAGGATGAAGCTGAGGCTCCGGCCAAGGCGGCCAAACCCGCAGCCAAGAAGGCTCCTGCCAAGGCTGCCGCAAACGAGGAAGCCACGAGTGCCGTGGCTGCTGCGCCTGCAAAGAAGAAACCCGCCGCCAAAAAGGCGTGATTCGGAGGGCCAGCACCGAACGCAAAAAAGGCGGGGATCGCTCCCCGCCTTTTTTCATGTCCGCGGCATTGGCGCGGTCAGGGGCTGTCGGGGTTATTGTCGTTCTTGGTGATGAAATAGATCCCGATCCCCAGTGCGACAACCAGCGCGATGATCAGCACGCTCGATCCGCCAGCCAGGTCGCTGCGTTCCATTTGCGGGGCAACCGCCCGCGTAGCGGACTGGGCGAACGCCGGCGCGACAGTCACTGCAAACGCGACGGTAGAGGCGAAAATGTCCTTGATAAGCATTAACTTACCTCCTGGCGCGGGATCGTGCCTTAGCGTGATGAAAGGTTCAACGGTGTGATCGTGCGGCAGTGAAGTGAGCGACGCAACCCGCTCGAAGCCCTAAAAGCGACCCGTTCGCGTGCTATCCCAATTTTACCCGAGGAAATGTGCATTTTGCCGGACAAGCTGCGCCGCCGGGAGTGTTATCGATATTCTGTCGACCGCCTTTTCCACGAACGGAGCCGCAGGCGCGGCAGTCGGGCGCATCCGGCAGTACCCATCTCACCACCACTCTGCGCCGCCAATCGGTTAACGCCCTTGAACTCGCCTCGATCCGTCGCGACATAGGCCGCCGACTGTTACGAGAGGGTATTTCATGATCGACCTGTTCGGCGGCGACGCCCATGCGAGTCAGGGACGTTTCACGCGCGATCCGATCACCGGCGCGCTGGTGCCGATGGTGATCGAGAACACCAGTCGCGGCGAGCGCAGCTTCGACATCTTTTCGCGGATGCTGCGCGAGCGGATCGTGTTCGTGACCGGCGAGGTCGAAGACCAGATGGCCTCGCTGATCGTCGCCCAGCTGTTGTTCCTGGAAAGCGAGAATCCATCGAAGGACATCTCGATGTACATCAACTCGCCGGGCGGGGTGGTCACAGCGGGCATGGCGATCCACGATACCATGCAGTATATCCGGCCGCGGGTTTCGACGGTGTGCATCGGCCAGGCCGCTTCGATGGGCAGTTTCCTGCTCGCCGCGGGCGAGCCGGGGATGCGGATCGCGCTGCCCAATGCGCGGATCATGGTCCACCAGCCTTCGGGCGGGGCGCGCGGCATGGCGAGCGACATCCAGATCCAGGCGCGCGAAATTCTGCGCCTGCGCGAGCGGCTTAACAGCCTTTACGTCAAATACACCGGCAAGACGCTGACCGAGATCGAGAAGGCGCTCGATCGCGATACGTTCCTCGAGGCCGACGAGGCCAAGGAGTTCGGGATTGTCGACAAAGTCTTTGAATCGCGCCCCGACGCTGAAAAGGATGGCGAGGACGCTGGCGGCTCTGGGGGAAAGAAAGCGTAAAGGCTGGCGCTTCAGCCTGTCGAAAGGTCTGTCGCTTAACGTGTCGGCGATGATGCCGGACGTCCCGTATGTTGATTTAATGCGGTTGCTGGCTACAGTTGCCGAGTCTTGCCCCGTGCGGGCGTCACAGGATCGAAGATGACCAAGCTTTCCGGATCGGACACCAAGAGCACGCTTTACTGCAGCTTCTGCGGTAAATCGCAGCACGAGGTGCGCAAGCTCATTGCCGGACCCACGGTGTTCATCTGCGACGAATGCGTCGAGCTGTGCAACGATATCATCCGCGAAGAGACCAAGGCGGGGATCGCCGGCAAGAAGGACGGTGGCGTCCCGACGCCGCGCGACATCTTCACCACGCTCAACGATTACGTAATCGGCCAGGACCGCGCCAAGCGCGTTCTCTCGGTCGCGGTCCACAACCACTACAAGCGGCTCAAGCACAGCGGCAAATCGGGCGACGTCGAACTCGCCAAGTCCAACATCCTGCTTGTCGGCCCGACCGGCAGCGGCAAGACGCTGCTCGCCCAGACGCTGGCACGCACGCTCGACGTACCGTTCACGATGGCCGACGCGACCACCCTGACCGAAGCCGGTTACGTGGGCGAGGATGTCGAGAATATCATCCTCAAGCTGCTCCAGTCGAGCGACTACAACGTCGAAAAGGCCCAGCAGGGGATCGTCTATATCGACGAAATCGACAAGATCAGCCGCAAGGCGGAAAACCCCAGCATCACCCGCGACGTTTCGGGCGAGGGCGTCCAGCAGGCGCTGCTCAAGCTGATGGAGGGGACCACCGCCAGCGTTCCCCCGCAGGGCGGGCGCAAGCATCCGCAGCAGGAATTCCTCCAGGTCGACACCACCAACATTCTGTTCATCTGCGGCGGGGCGTTTGCCGGGCTGGAAAAGATCATCGCCGATCGTCTGCAAAAGCGCAGCATTGGCTTCGGCGCGCATGTCGCCGATCCGGACAAGCGCCGCGTCGGCGAACTGCTCCAGAAGGCCGAGCCGGAGGATTTGCTCAAGTTCGGGTTGATCCCCGAATTCGTCGGCCGCCTGCCGGTGATCGCCACGCTCGAAGACCTCGACATCGAGGCGCTGGTCAAGATCCTGTCCGAACCCAAGAACGCGCTGGTCAAGCAGTATGCCAAGCTATTCGAATTGGAAGAGGTCAGCCTGACTTTCACCGCCGACGCGCTTGAGACGATCGCCCAGCGCGCGATCGAACGCAAAACCGGTGCGCGCGGGCTGCGCTCGATCGTGGAAAGCATTTTGCTGGATACGATGTTCGACCTGCCCACGCTCGAAGGCGTGAGCGAGGTGGTGGTCGACAAGGACGTCGTCGAAGGCCGCAAGGAACCCGTCCAGGTGCTGAGCAGCAAGCGCAAGGAAGAGGCGGCTTAACCCCAGACACTCCCTGCCGCGACGCGATGGGGAGGGGGACCGCCATGCCGTTTGGCACGGTGGTGGAGGAGTGGGAGCTAAACCACCCCGTCAGCCCCCAGCACACACTCCGCATCTATCTCCACCTGCACCGTCGCGTGCCCAATTCCGAAGTCGTGTTGCAGATCGTGCGCCAGATCGTGGAGGAACCCGTCGCCGGGATGTCCCGACGGGATCACCAGGTGCGCGGTCAGCGCGGTTTCGGTGGTGCTCATCGGCCAGATGTGGAGATCGTGGACCGCGCTCACGCCGGGCCGAGCGCTCAGAAACGCGCGGACCGCGCCCTCGTCGATCCCGTCGGGCACTGCCAGCAGCGCCATCTTCACGCTCTCCTTAAGTAGCCCCCAGGTGCCCCAGGCGATCACTGCAACGATGGCCAGCCCAGTCAAGGGGTCGATCCACGCCTTGCCGGTTACAACTACCAGCACCCCGGCTATCACCACCCCCGCGCTGACCGCGGCATCGGCGGCCATGTGGAGGAACGCAGCGCGGATGTTGAGATCGTGCTTGCGCCCGCGCAAAAACAGCAGCGCGGTGGCGGTGTTGATCACGATGCCGACGGCGGCAACCGCGATCATCGTGCTGCCCGCGACCGGCAGCGGATCGGCCAGGCGGCGCAGCGTCTCGACCAGGATCGCGCCCAACGCGACCAGCAACAGCGAGGCATTGGCCAGCGCGGCGAGGATCGAGCTGCTCTTGAAGCCATACGTGAACCGCTCGCTCGGCGGACGCGCGGCGAGGATGCTCGCGCCCCACGCGATCAGCAGCCCGAGCACGTCGGACAGGTTGTGCCCGGCGTCGGCGACCAGCGCCATCGAGCCCGAGACGATCCCCATCGCCGCCTCGAGCACCACGAACCCGGTATTGAGGATCACGCCGAACGCAAACGCGCGGCCATGGCCCGACGACGGGGCGGCGTGGTGGTGGTCATGGTGATGATCGTGATGGGCACCCATCGCGCGGTGGTAGCCGGTTGCGGCGGGCCTGTCAGGCGCTGGCGGCTGCTGACAGCGTTGTAAAAATGCCGCACTGCGGCACAATTCGCGCCCACGCGCACCAGCACGCACAAGTCGCGCAAATCCGCCATTCACGTACCCGCCCGCCCTATTCTTCGCAATAATCGGATTCAAATCGCGGCTCACGGGTAACAGACTTGCCGGTACCGGAGAATTGGGCCGTGCCTTGTGCGGGACTGTCAACAGGGCGTCACAAAACGCGGTTCAGGGGAGCGGCAGGTGTTTGTAAGAGGGTGGCCGAGCGCACTCGCATGCGAGTCGCGGGACTGGGGTTCAGATACCATTTCAGACGGGTCGCCGGCGCGCCGAATTCACGGGGCCGGCCAACTGGGGTTCGATCACGATGCAACTCAAGTATTTCCTCGCGGCCAGCGCGGCCAGCCTCTCGCTCGCCAGCGGCCTTGCCGCCCCGGTCCACGCGCAGGAAACGACCGCGACGATTACCGGCACGGTGACTAGCGGGGGCGCCCCGATCGCGGGCGCCAGCGTCGAGGTGCTCGATACTGCAACGGGTTCAAGCCAGACCCTGACGACCTCGGCCACCGGCGCGTTCTCGGTCTCGGGCATCCGCTCGGGCGATAGCTACTCAGTTACCGTAAGCGCGCCGGGCTATTCCAATGCGCAAGTCACCGACGTGGTGCCGCTCGCCGGGCAAGCCTATCAGATCCCGGTCGATCTGGCTGCTGAGGGCGGCAATGCGATCATCGTTTCGGCCAGCCGCCTGCGCGGCGCGGGTTCGGTCAGCCAGGGTCCTGCGACCGTGCTGGGGATCGAGCAGATCGCCAACGTCGCCTCGGTCAACCGCGACATCCGCGATCTTTCGCGCCGCGATCCGTTCGCCCGCCTCGACGACACCCCCAGCGGCGGTCGCGCGATCAGCTTTGCCGGGCAGAATGCCCGCTACAACCGCTTCACGGTGGACGGCGTGCCGATCACCGACAGCTTCGGGCTCAACCCCGATGGCCTGCCCAGCCGGCGCTCGCCCATCCCGTTCGACGCAATTGGCCAGTTCCAGGCCAAGGTCGCCCCGTTCGACGTCCGCGAGGGCAACTTCCAGGGCGGCAGCATCAACGTGGTGCTGCGCTCGGGTTCCAACGACTTCCAGGGCACCGGCTTCTATGCCTATTCGGCCGACGAGCTGACCGGCAAGGAAACCAAGCCCGGGCCGGGCATCCCCACCGGCAAGGTCACGCTGCCGAATTTCAAATATCAAAACTATGGCGCCGAAATTTCCGGGCCGATCATCAAGGACAAGCTGTTTTTCATGATCGCGGGCGAACGCCTGCGCGCCAGCCTGCCGATCCCCGAGGGTCCCAGCGATAACAACGCGGGCACCTCGATCTCGAACCTCACCCAAGCGCAGGTCGATAACGTCACCGCGATCGCCAAGTCGCGCTACAGCTACGACACCGGCGGCGTGCTCAAGACCAACGGCGACAAGGACGATCGCCTTGTCGCCCGCCTCGACGCCAACGTGTCCGACACGCAGCGCGCGTCGGTGACGTACATCTACGCCAAGGACCAGATCAACCTCGTCCAGAACGCGTTCCCCAACGCCCCGCAGGGCCTGGGCCTCGCCTCGGACGCCTATATCCAGGGCAACAAGTTGCAGACCGGGGTGGCTCAGCTCAACTCGGACTGGTCGGACATCTTCTCGACCGAAATCCGCGGATTCTACAAGGACTACGTCCGCATCCAGGATCCGCTGCTCGGGCGCGGCTTCGGCCAGTTCGACGTCTGCACCGCGCCCTCCTCCGATCGTCCCAACAGCGCCATTGCTGGCAACACCACCTCGATCAACTGCCAGACCGGTTTCGCCACGGTCAGCTTCGGTCCGGACGTTTCGCGCCAGACCAACGCGCTTCACGTCAAGTCCTATGGCGGTGTGATCCAGGGCCGGATCAAGACCGGCGCGCACGACATCCGCCTGTTCGGCGAGTTCGCCGATACCAAGGTGTTCAACTCGTTCCTGCAGCGTTCGGCGGGTCAGTACTACTTCGATTCGATCGCGGACTTCACTGCGGGTAACGCCCAGCGCCTGCGCTATCAGAACCAGGTCTTCACCCTGAACCCGAACGACGCGGCATCGACCTTCCGCTATCAGGCGTTCACCTTCGGCCTCGCCGATACGTGGCGGGTCAACGATCTGCTGACGATCAACGCAGGCGTCCGCTACGACGTCTACGGCGGGAGCAGCAGCCCGGTGCTCAACACCAACTTCCTCAAACGCTACGGCTTCCCCAACAACAAGTTCATCAACGGGCTCGACCTGTTCCAGCCGCGCTTCGGGTTTACCTTCAAGCCGATCCGCGATGTCAGCTTCCGTGGCGGCATCGGGCTGTTCGGTGGCGGCACGCCCGACGTCTACGTCTCGAACAGCTTCTCCAACACCGGGGTGTTGACCAACTCGATCGATATCCAGCAGACGGGCGGCTACGTCGCCGGCCAGTGCCAGAACGGGGCGGCAACCTGCCTGCCGAGCACGCCGGTCTACAACAACGGCTCGGGCTCGCCGATTCTGACCAATGCCAACGGGACGACGATCCCCGGCGCGGCCAACACCGTGCTGCAATCGGCGGCGCTCCTCGGCACCGCCCCGACCAACGCGCTGGCCAAGAACTTCAAGATCCCTTCGCAGTATCGCGGCACACTCTCGGCCGACTGGACGCCGAGCGAATTCCTTGGCGGCGGATGGACCTTTGGCGCGGACTTCCTTTACAGCCGGGTCAAAAACCAGGTCGATTTCAAGGACCTGCGGGTGCGGGACAATGGTACGCTGACCCCGGACGGGCGCAGCCGCTATACCACCATCATCCTCAACGCGAACGGGACGCCGAACTTCACCGACACCAACTCGGATCTGGTGCTGACCAACTCGGATCGCGGGCGCGCCTTTATCGAGGTCGTGCGGGTCCGCAAGGACTTCGATTTCGGGCTCAACATGGGGCTCAGCTACGCGCACCAGAACATCAAGGATAAGAACCCGGCGACCTCGTCGGTGGCCTCGTCGAACTACGCCGCGGGCGTGGCGCGCGATCCCAACGGTCCGGCCTATGGCATCTCGAACGACCAGGTGAAGAATTCGTTCAAGGGCGACATCACCTTCAACCACGCGTTCTTCGGCGACTACAAAACCACGGTCAGCCTGTTCGGGGAAAGCCGTTCGGGACACCCCTACAGCTTCACCTTCCGCGATCCGGCGGCGCGTTCGGCAGTTTTTGGGACGATCGGTTCGGGCAGTCGCTACCTGCTGTACGTGCCGACCGGGATCAACGATCCCAAGGTGCAGTATCAGAATACCACGATCGCCTCGCAGATCGACAGCTTCATCGCCTCGTCGGGGCTTAACAAGTATCGCGGGATGATCGCGCCGCGCAACGCCTTCACCTCGCGGTGGATCACCAAGGTCGATCTCCACCTTGCGCAGGAAATCCCGGCATTCATCAGCCCGAAGGCGCGCTTCACGGTGTTCGCCGATGTCGAGAACTTCACCAACCTGCTCAACAAGAAGTGGGGCCAGATCCGCGAATTCGGCTTCCCCTACACCGCCACGCTGGTCACGGTGAACTGCCTGACCACCGCAGGCAACGCCACTCCGGCCACGACCACCCCCGCAACCGTGCCGACCGGCACGGTTTCCGCCAACGCCGGAGCCGCCTGCAACCAGTATCGCTACGACGCCAACCAGAAGGACGCCGGGGGCAACTTCGTCGCTCCCGCGGACACGATTTATCCGCGCCAGTCGCTCTACACTATCCGCATCGGCGCGCGCTTCAGCTTCTGAGGCGCCGCAGCCAAATCGGAGGCGCGGGAGAGCATAACGCCTTCCCGCGCCTTTGTTTTTTCGAACTGTGCAAAACCGCACACCGCGAATCGGGCGGCCATGTGAGCTTCGTTAATGCCGACGAGCGCAACGCCAAAGCGTGGGGCGGGCCTGATTTCAGGCTGGTGTTGCGGGGGCAATCGAACGGTGGCCGTGTGGTCCCCTTCACGGCGCAAAGCGACCGGCGCGCGCTGCCTCCGGGGGGAGGCATCGGGCG
>JANMQW010000339.1:0-3040 GCA_031370725.1 Novosphingobium sp. | reverse complement strand
CGCCAACGGCATCACGGTGATCGACGACTTCGGCCACAATCCTGAAAAGGTCGCCGCCACTCTCGACACGCTGCGACGGCATCCGGGGCGGATCATCGCATTTTTTCAGCCACACGGGTTCGGCCCGCTGCGCCAGATGGGCGCCGAACTGGCCAAAATCCTCTCCACCCGGCTAGGACCCGACGACATCACCGTGCTGTGCGACCCGGTCTATTTCGGCGGCACGGTCGATCGTTCGGTATCAAGCGAGCACGTCGTGGCGATGATTGCTGCGGTTGGCGGCCATGCCGAACACATCGCCGACCGGGCTGGCTGCGGAGACCGTATCGTCGCCCTCGCCCGCCCCGGCGACCGCATCGTCGTCATGGGCGCGAGGGACGATACCTTGTCGGCGTTCGCCAGGGATATCCTTACCCGCGTCGCTTAACCGGCTTTCCGTCGGGTAATCGCGGGCAGGCCGCGATCCAGCTCGAGGCGGTTTCGGCCCTTGGCCTTGGCTACCGTCAGCGCCAACTCCCCGGCCTTGATCGTCGAGTCGAGCGAATCTCCGATTGTCGTCAGTCCCGCACTTGCCGTTATCGGCAGGCAATCGGCGCCCGCCACGCTGCTCGTCTCGGCGAGCGCGGCAACAATTCCGCGGCAGATTGTCTCGGCATGATCGAATCGCACGCCGGGTAACAGGATTCCGAAGCTTTCCCCGCCGATCCGTGAGATGATGTCGTCGTTGCGGGTGAATGCTCGGACCAGTTCAGCGAATGCCACCAGCAACTGGTCGCCCACCGCGTGGCCATAGCGCATGTTGATCGCCTTGAAATGGTCGATGTCGAACATCGCGAGGCACCCGCCGATCCGGGCTTCGACGAGGTGCTGGAGCATCGAGACGAACGCGCTGCGGTTGGTCAAGCCTGTCAGCGTGTCGGTCATGGCCGCGACGAACAGGCGTTCCTCAAAGGTCCGCCGCTCCTGGATGCTGCGCATGATGCTGACCGCGCCGTTGATGGTGCCGCCGTCGCCGATGAGGCAACGCGATTGAATCTCGTACCAACGTTCCTGGAAATCAGTGGTGCGCGCGGGAAATTCGACCCAGTTACCATCCTGACGGCCTGCTATCGCCGACTCGTGCTCGGCCATCACTGCGGCCGCTCGCGCCGGCTGGACCAGATCCAGAATATGCCGACCGAACAATCCATTGACGCTGGCAAACGGCATCCGGTCCAGCGCTGGTGAGGCGCTGACGATATTGCCGCTGCAATCGGTCTTCAAAATGATGTCGTTCGTATTGTCAGCCCACAACCGATAGAGGGTGCTCCCCTCCTCGGGCGTAAAATCTACCCCCATCACAAACTCTGCCCCCGCGCCCCCCGTTAGGCGTCTCTGAAGTTAACCTGGTAACAAGCCCCAATCCTTCCGCATCTTCGATCTTCGAAATTTGCCCACCCGAAGCCGTCGATTGCAGGAAGTCGTCGAATATAAAGTCGTCTCTCAGTAAATATCAGTAAGTTAACTCTGCTTAACTGCGAATCGACTTTGTGTGACTGTTTACCATCAATTTATTTGTGGGAAAGTAGATTCGCGATCTTGCATTGAAGCATGTTCATAGCTCGATCGAAATCCGGATCTTGTCTGGACTAGCGCCCGCCGCCGCAGCGATCTCGGCGCGGACCCGCACCAGCAGATCGTGGAGCAGCGACTGATCGTCCACATCGGGGTAGAGTTCGGTTCGGGTCACGCCCAACGCTTCGGCGAGTGGATCGATGCGATTGCCGACCGGTCGGCTGCGGCCGTGCTCCCACGCCCAAACCGTCGGCTTGCTTACTCCGAGGCGTTCGGCGACTTGGGCCAGGGTCATCCCGCGCTGTTTGCGCAGGCGTTGCAGTCTATGCCCGAAATCGTCGTCGAGCGCGGTCAGCGCCGGACGCGGGACACGGGGCGCTTCGGCCGCCGTCCCGCGCAGTTGCGCGGCACCGAGCTCGGCCGGTGACAACGGAAGCGCGAACTGGCAGCCGTAGAATGCCTCGCTCGCCCAGCTTACGATCGCGCGGCGTTCGCCTGCTTCGGGCAGGTCGATCGCAAATGTCTCGCCCACATCGAGCAATGCGGCTGTTTCCAGCAACACCCCACTGGCCGAGATATTGTGCACCGTTACCTGCGCGTGCTCGCCGTCGGCGGTCGAGCCGCTGGCTTCGAGGCGCAGGGTGTGGCGCACGCTGCGACGAGGATCGTCGCTGTGCGGGGCCGGTTCGAAATGGGCTGCTATGGGCATGGTAGGGGTTCCGCCAAGGGAACCCCACCACACCGCAGAGTAGTTAAAGTCGGGTTACTAACGGCAGGCGAACGCGACCACCTGCATGCCAGCAGCGTCCAGCTTCAGGCTTCCTCGCCCTCGGCCGGCGCTTCCTCGAACATGTCGGCAGGTATCTCGCCGGGCTCGAGGCTGCGATCCTGCGCTTCGGTGAAGCCCGACGGCACGCTCGACTCCTCGAACATCGCCTTCATCACGTCGACACCCTGCGCCTGCAGCTCGGCCTCGTCGGGCGAACGCGCGACGTTGACCTTGACCAGCACCGATACTTCGGGGTGCAGCGAAACGCGCACGTCGTACATCCCGATCGACTTGATCGGGCGTTCGAGTACGACCATCGATTTGCCCAGCTTGGCGCCATCGGCGTTCAGCGCATCGACGATGTCGCGCACCGAAACCGACCCGTAGAGCTGGCCCGAGTTCGACGAGGCGCGGATCAGGATGACCTGCTTGCCCTCGACGTCCTTGGAATGCACTTCGGCCTCGCCGCGACGGCTGGCGTTGTCGCTTTCGATCTTCGAACGGTTGGCCTCAAAGACCTTCTTGTTCGAATCGTTGGCGCGCAGCGCCTTCTTGTTGGGCAACAGGAAGTTGCGGGCGTAGCCGTCCTTGACGGTGACCACGTCGCCGATGCCGCCCAGCTTCTCGATCCGCTCGAGCAGGATGATGTCCATGTCGTGCGCTCCTTACTTGACGAGGTACGGCAGCAGGCCGATTTGCCGGGCGCGCTTGATCGCC
>JANMQW010000314.1:0-5180 GCA_031370725.1 Novosphingobium sp. | reverse complement strand
CTCATAACCTGAAGGTCGCAGGTTCAAATCCTGCCCCCGCAACCACCGAATAACGAAATCCTTAGATTAAATCGCCCCACTGTTACCGGTGGGGTTTTTGGCGTTGGCATCAGTGATATTTGGAAAGCAAATAGGCTTGCTCAGGTGTGCCACCGGATTTGTTCATTTCACCACCCGTAGCTTTCTCTTCACCCGCCACCACGCCTTGGGTGTGCCGACCGGCGACTATGGCTCTCATTCGCTTTCGTGCGGAACTCCCTGACTATAAACCATCTATCCGGCGGGCTCCTTTTGAACGCTGATCGAAAGTAGAGCACAGGCTTGCGATGCCGGCAGCAATTGGAGTCAGAGCGAGGAGCAGCGGGTGACGTTTCGCGGGTGCGAGGCGCGAGTGCTTAACTGGTAGATCGACCTTCTTTTTGCAGTAGAAACCCATTCCTTGGACTTCACCATTACCCCCGGCTCATGCCAGTCTACAATCTCAGACAGGCGAGGGGTCGGGGTCTCCGGGTTCGCGCGAGCGAAATACCGCAAGGCCGCAGAAGGTCGCTCTGCCGCCCAGGACGAAGCGGTTGAAGATCAGCGCTGCCAACACCGAGGTGGCGAGCGTAATCACCATGAAATCGATATAGTGCAGAGGCACGATCCCGCGCGGCGACAGCACGAAGCTGAACAGTCCGTATAGCGCGACCCCCCAGGCGACGCCGGCGATTGCGGCAGCGGCGGCAACCCCGCGGAACAGCAGCCCGACCACGAACGCCGAAAGGATCGGCATCGACAGCAAGCCGTTCAACTGCTGGAGCAGGTTGATTATCGACTGCGCATTCTCGAACGCCGGGACCAGCAGGATCGAAGTGATCGTGAAAAGGATCGAGACCAGCATCCCCAACCGTCGGTGGTCGCGGACCGGGCCGACAAAGCGCGGGTGCAGATCGACCGAATAGAGCGCGACCGTGCTGTTGAGGATGGCTGCGGTGTGCGCGATAACCGCGCTGGCCATCATTGCGGCGAAAGCGCCAGACAGCCACCCCGGCAAGACCAAACCGACCAGACGCCCGTATGCGGCATCGTTGACGTCACCGAACAGTTTGAAGGCGCATACTCCCGGGATCACCACGATTGCGGGTATGATCAGGATCCGCACGACCGCTGCGGCCAGCACGCCGCGCTGCGCCTCGCGCACCGACGGCGCGGTCATCGCCTTTTGCGTGATGTTCTGGTTGGTCGACCAGTAGAAGATCTGGATGAAGACCATCCCGGTGAACAGCGTGTGGAACGGGATCGGCGAATCTGCCGCCCCGACCATCGTCAGCCGCTCGGCGGGAATGCCTGAAAGGTCGAACCCGATCGCGGCAAGCGCCAAAAACACCACGAGCAGCGCAATCCCGAGCACGCCGATCCCGGAATAGGTGTCCATCACCGCCACCGCGCGTAGCCCACCGGCGATCGTGTAAAGTGCGGCGATCACTGACATCGGCGCGGCGAAATACCACAGGGGCCAATCGACCCCGAGCATGAATTTAAGGAACAGGCTCCCGCTGTATAGCGCGGCGGGGAGATAGATGAGGATATTCCCGGCGAGGAACAGGATGCTGATCAGCACCCTGATGCTGCCCCCACCATAGCGTTGTTCGAGCAGTTGAGTGACCGTGGTGCAGCCCAGCCGATAGTACACCGGGACAAATACGAATGCGAGGATCAGCAAACCGGCAAAGCCCGCCAGTTCCCACCACGCCAGCAGCAGCATCTGGTTGCCGTTCATCCCGACAAGCTGTTCGGTCGAGAGGTTGGTCAGGGTGATCGATCCGGCAACGAACAGCCAGCTCAGCCCACCCCCGGCGAGATAGATGTCGCGCGCGGATCCGCTATCACGTGCCGCCCCGCGGCGGGCCGTGCGCCAGGTCAAGAACGCGATCAGGCTCATGACGATCACAGCCATGCCGATACGCCCGGCAACACTGGCGGCTGCGCCACCCTCAAAAACCCCCATCCCCGACTCCACCTGCGATTGTTGTATTTATCGTCAATCGACATCTGACCCTTGACCTTCAGGCGGGACAAGCATCAACACGAACGTAGCAGCCGATTGGGTGGATTGTTAAGCGATGATGCTGGGGTGCTGCTATTATCCCGAACATTGGCCCGAGGAGATCTGGCGCCGCGACGCCGCGCGCATGGTCGATGCTGGTCTGCGCAGGGTCAGGATCGGCGAGTTCGCGTGGAGCCGGATCGAACCCGAGCCGGGGCGATTGGCGTGGGACTGGCTCGACCGGGCGATCGGCATTCTGGGTGACGCCGGACTGGGCGTGATCCTGGGCACGCCCACCGCCACCCCGCCGCGGTGGATGCTGGACCGGCACCCCGACATGCTCGCCGTCGGGATCGATGGCCGGCCGCGCGGTTTCGGATCGCGCCGCCACTATTGCTTCAGCCATGTCGGCTACGGCGACGAAGCGGTGCGTATCACACGCCTGCTGGCGCAGCGCTATGGCCGGCACGAGGCGGTGGTCGCCTGGCAAACCGATAACGAATATGGCTGCCACGATACCACGCTGAGTTTCTCGGACGCGGCAAGGTTGGGATTCCGGCGCTGGCTGGCGGATCGCTATCGCTCTATCGAAGCTTTGAACACGGCATGGGGTAATGTTTTCTGGAGCATGGAATATCTGGGTTTCGACAAGATCGATTTGCCCAACCTTACGGTGACGGTCGCCAACCCTGCGCACTGGCTCGATTTCCGGCGTTACAGTTCCGACCAGGTCGTCGCCTTCAACGCCGCGCAAGTCGCGGTGCTGCGCGAGCATTCACCGGGCCGTGACGTGGTCCACAACTTCATGGGCTTTTACACGGGCTTCGATCACCACGCGCTTGCGCGCGAACTCGATGTGGTGGGTTGGGACAGCTATCCGCTGGGGTTCCTCGAAAGCTTCCCCTTCGCCGAAGCGGATAAGCTGGCCTATGCCCGCCAGGGCCACCCCGATATCGCCGCGTTTCACCACGATCTCTATCGTGGCTGCAGGCCCGACGGGCGGTGGTGGGTGCTTGAGCAGCAGCCGGGACCGGTCAATTGGGCGCGCTATAACCCCGCACCGCTGCCGGGCATGGTCCGACTGTGGACGCTCGAGGCATTGGCGCACGGCGCGGAGCTGGTCTTGTATTTCCGCTGGCGCCAAGCGCCCTTCGGACAGGAGCAGATGCACGCCGGGTTGTTGCGCCCAGACAACGCAGAAGCCCCAGGATTGGCCGAAGCGCGGCACGCCGGTCAGGATATGGCGGCGCTGGGTCCGGTCGAAGCGCCGCCCCGGCAGGTAGCGCTGGTGTTCTCCTACGAGAGCGAATGGGTCACCGGCATCGAACGCCAGGGCGATGATTTTTCCGCGCTGTGGGCGGCGTTCGCCTGCTATTCCGCGCTGCGCACGCTGGGGCTCGACATCGATATCGTGTCGCCCGACGCAGCGCTTGCCGGCTATGCTATGGTCGTGGTCCCGTGCCTGCCGATCGTTTCGGAACCATTTGCCGAGAACTTGGCCGCTTTTCCCGGGCAGATCGTGTTGGGTCCGCGAACGGGCAGCAAGACCGCCGATTTCGCCATCCCGCCCGAGCTCCCGCCGGGGCCGCTGCAACGTTTGTTTCCTGCCAAGGTTGAGCGGGTGGAAAGCCTGCGTCCGGGGCTGTCTCATTCCGGCGACGGTCACGCGATCACGCGCTGGCATGAAACAATCGCGGGTGAGGTGGTGCCCGAGCTTACCACGCATGACGGCATGGTCGCGGCCTGGCGGAATGACAGGGTACGGTATCTTGCGACATGGCCCGAGCCTGGGCTCGCCCGGCAGATTTTTTCCCAGGCTGCTGGCGATGCGGGTCTTGCGGTGGTCGAGCTTCCCGAGGGTCTGCGGCTGCGCCGGACCGCACGCCACTGTTTTGTCTTCAACTATGCAAACCACGCGATCGATCTGCCCGCAGAACTGCCGGGCTTGCCGGCAATTGGCGCGCGGACCTTGCCGCCTGCCGGGGTGACTGTGCTTGGCTGATCCTGCGGTTCACTGCTTGTCCAGCGAGGGTTCGAGCATTGTCCTCGAGACCGATCCGGATCGCCAGTTGGTGTGGCGTCATTGGGGTGCACCGGTGGACGTCACTGCGCTTGCGCCGCTGGCCACAACGCAGCCGCGCGCAACATTTTCAACCGATGTGCCGGTTCCGCTGGCACTCGTTCCGGTCGCGGGGGCAGGCTGGTTCGGACCTGCGGGCCTCGACTGCCGCCGCGCCGGCAAGCCGCTCGTCGTGCGGCTTTCGGCGCAAGGTGTGATTTGTGAGACCGATCGGCTCGAAGCCGTTCTGGCCGATGAGGACAATGGCCTGGATGTTACGGTCGCTGTAGTCGCTGCCGATGACTGCATGCGCTTCGCCGTTATGGTGAGGAACACTGGAGCGACTGCGCTCCAGATCGACCGGGTTGCCAGCGCGGTTCTGCCGCTGTCGCCCTCGGCGCGGACGCTGATCTCGTTCAGCGGGCGGCATAACGGAGAACTGGTGGAACAGCGCACGGCGGTGCCGCCCCATGGCTGGGTGCGCGAACAGCGCCAGGGCCTGACCGGGCATGGTGGGCCGCCCGGGCTGTTCGTGCTTGGGGAAGGCGCGGGCTGGCACGGCGGCGAAGTCTGGGCGCTCCAGCTGGTGTGGAGTGGCAACCACCGAATACTGGTCGAGCCCGACGGTGCTGGCGGATGGACGCTGCTGGCCGAAGCCGTGCTCGGCAGCGGCGAGATCACGCTTTTGCCGGGGGAGAGCTTTGCCGCACCCGAAGCCATCACCTGCTTCTCCGCCACTGGCCGCAACGGTGTCATCGCCGCGTTTCACCGATCGATCCGCTCCGCAATTACTTGGCCCGGAGGAACGATGCGGGCGCGACCGGTGCACTTCAACACCTGGGAAGGGGTCTACTTCGAGCACGACGACGCACGGCTTGGCGCGCTTGCCGAAGCCGCCGCACGGCTTGGTGCGGAACGGTTCGTGGTCGATGATGGCTGGTTCGTCGGGCGCGGGAACGATCGTGCCGGGCTGGGCGACTGGTCAGCCGATCCCGTGCGCTATCCACGGGGGCTGGCACCGCTTGCGGAAAAGGTCCTCTCGCTCGGGATGGAGTTCGGGTTGTGGATCGAACCAGAGATGGTCAATCCCGA
>JANMQW010000279.1:0-8166 GCA_031370725.1 Novosphingobium sp. | reverse complement strand
CGAGCATGATGTCGGCATCGTCGTCACGGATCATCCGCGCCGCATCGCCGATCGAATGGGCACCGGTCGAGCAAGCGGTAACCACTGCATGGTTCGGGCCCATCAGCACGTACTAGATCGAGACCTGGCCGGAGATCAGGTTGATCAGGCGGCCATGGACAAAGTGCGGGCTGACCCGGCCCGGTCCCTTTTCGTGAAGTACGATGGACTCGCTTTCGATCCCCGGCAGGCCCCCGATGCCCGAACCGATCGAGCAGCCGGTACGCGTCTTGAGCTCATCGTCCATTTCGGTAAGCCCGGCATCCTCGAGCGCCTGACCGGCGGCATCGATGCCATAGATGATGAATGGATCGACCTGACGCTGGACCTTGAAATCGACCCGCTTGTTGGGGTCGAAGCCATAGGGATGATCGGCCGGCTTGACCTCGCAAGCGATGGTGCACTTCTGGCCCTCGGTGTCGAACCGCGTGATCGGGCCCGCGCCGCTTTTCCCGGCGATCAGGTTGGCCCAGACGGTTTCGACATCGGCCCCCAGTGGGGTGA
This sequence comes from Novosphingobium sp., assembly GCA_031370725.1. GTDB lineage: Bacteria > Pseudomonadota > Alphaproteobacteria > Sphingomonadales > Sphingomonadaceae > Novosphingobium. The sequence continues at coordinate 7,623 of JANMQW010000279.1, read as the reverse complement.
CCAGGCCGAGCCCGGTGACGACTACACGGCGCATGCTTTTCTCCGCAAACTCAAATGCAACAGGCTCAGTCCCGTAAGGAACTGAGCCTGTCAAAGTCCCGCGCCGGGGTCAAACCGCTTTGCGATGCAAGGGTTCGATGCGGCGCAGAAATGCCTGCCAAAGGCGTGTCAGCCTTTATGCTCGTCGATGTACTTGATCGCGTCCGAGACGGTACCGATCTTCTCGGCCGCATCGTCGGGGATCTCGACGCCGAACTCTTCTTCGAAGGCCATCACCAGCTCAACGATATCGAGCGAATCGGCACCCAGATCGTCGATAAAGCTCGCGTCTTCGGTGACCTTGTCAGCCTCTACGCCAAGGTGCTCGACAACGATCTTCTTAACCCGGTCGGCGGTGTCGCTCATGGTATATCCCTTCGTGAACGGCAGATTAAAAACGGTTGGTCTTCGCCCTAGAGAACGGCGCGGGCGAAGGCAAGAGGGGGTGCCGTGTTGATTCAGCGCACCCCGATGCAACGGACGCCGTACTGCGGCATGTGACGATCGGCGGTGATCAATGCTGCCTGTTCGGTGATGGCTTGAGCGACCAACAGGATATCGAACGGATCACCGTGACCAAGCATTTTTGGAACGTCCTGAAACGCAGAAAAATGCTGCTCCAAAATCGGCAAAACCCCAAACCCTTCGTCGATCGCATTCTGCCAGACCAGAGGCGCACTGGTAGCCAGCTTGCCTAGTCGGACCTTGACGGCAACTTCCCAAAACGACGCAACGCTGACCAGAACAGAATTCTGGTTGTCAGCTATTATCGCCCGAATTGCGGGGCGCAGGCGGGCATCGTCCTGCTGCCACCAAAGCAGGATGTGGGTATCCAGAAGCAGCTTCACAGCCCGCGCAACTGCTCTTCATCGAATGGCAGCGCGTCATAATTGGGATCATCGTAAGGCCAGGCTTCAAAGCTATCGAGAATTTCCTTGGGCAACTCATCCCAATCATCCGGCAATACCGGTAGCTTACCGCGCAGGCCGCCCGGCTGACGAGGCTTGCCGTCCTTGGTGTAGACCCATTTGCCATCGACCAGCCACGGCGGGCCGCTTGCTGCGGGAGCGGCCTGTTTGAATGGCATTTGCATCTCACGAACTCCGGCAATGGCCGGCGCCGGCCCTCCGGCCAGCCCGACAAGATAGTCCTTCACCAAGGCCGAGAGCGAAGTCCCCAGCTCAGCCGCACGGATGCGCGCCTGGCGGTGGACTTCGTCATCGAGGGCAATGGTGACGTTCTTCATGTGAAACTGTGTAGCACAGTCTCCGCTGAAAGGTAAACTACGCTTTCGGCGGTTCGACCACCCGCAGCGCCAGTTCGCGCAGCTGCCTCGGTTCCGCTGGCGAAGGCGCGCCCATCAGCAGATCTTCGGCCTTCTGGTTCATCGGGAACAGCGTGATTTCGCGCAGGTTCTGCACCCCGCAAATCAGCATGACCATGCGGTCGACCCCGGCGGCCATCCCGCCGTGCGGCGGCGCGCCGTACTGGAACGCGCGGTACATGCCGCCGAAGCGGTCTTCGACGTCCTGCTTGGACAAGCCGACCAGTTCGAACGCCTTGACCATCAGGTCGGGGTGCTGGTTGCGGATCGAGCCCGAGGCCAGTTCATAGCCGTTGCAGACCATGTCGTACTGGTAGGCCTTGATCGACAGCGGATCCTGGCTCTCCAGCGCTTCAAGCCCGCCCTGCGGCATCGAGAACGGGTTGTGCGCGAAGTCGACCTTCTTGTGCTCTTCGTCCCATTCGTAGAACGGGAAATCGATGATCCAGCAGAACTTGAAGGTGTCCTGTTCGGTCAGTTCGAGCTGGTCGCCGACGCGGACGCGCGCCGCACCGGCGAGCTTGGCCGCCTGGGTCTCGTTGCCGGCAGCGAAGAACGCGCCATCGTTGGGGCCCAGGCCCAGGCTGTCCCACAGCGCGGCCATTTTGTCCTCGCCGTGGTTCTTGGCGATCGGCCCGCCGAACACGCCGTCCTTGCGGGTGGCATAGCCCAGCCCAGCATGGCCTTCGCTGCGCGCCCATTCGTTCATTTCGTCAAAGAACTTGCGGCTGAGCCCGGCGGTGTTCGGCGCCGGGACCAAGCGAACGGTGCCGCCATCGCCGACGATCCGTTCGAACAGGCCAAAGCCCGACGAGCGGAATTCCTCGGTCACATCGCGCACGATCAGCGGGTTGCGGAGATCGGGCTTGTCGGTGCCGTAGTCGAGCATCGCCTTGGCGTAAGGGATGCGCGGGAAGTCGCCCGCCGGAGTAACCTTGCGGCCACCGGCGAACTTCTCGAAGATCCCGGCCATGACCGGTTCCATCGTGTCCCAGACTTCTTCCTGGGTGACAAAGCTCATCTCGAAGTCGAGCTGGTAGAACTCGCCAGGCGAACGATCGGCGCGGGCATCTTCGTCGCGGAAACACGGGGCGATCTGGAAGTACTTGTCGAACCCGGCGACCATCAGCAACTGCTTGAACATCTGCGGCGCCTGGGGGAGCGCATAGAACTTGCCCGGATGAACCCGGCTGGGAACGAGGTAATCCCGCGCACCCTCGGGCGACGATGCCGTCAGGATCGGGGTCTGGAATTCAGTAAAGCCCTGCTCGATCATCCGCCGCCGCAGGCTGGCGATCACCGCCGAGCGCAGCATCATGTTGGCGTGGACCTTTTCGCGCCGCAGATCGAGATAGCGGTACTTGAGACGGATATCCTCGGGATAATCCTGCTCGCCCGCCACCGGCATCGGCAGTTCTTCGGCGGCAGAGCGCACTTCGACTTCAGCCGCGCGCACTTCGATCTCGCCCGTCGGCAAGTTGCTGTTCACCGTATCGGCGGTGCGCGCGACAACCTTACCCGTCACCGTCACCACGCTTTCGACCCGCAACCGCTCAAACACCGCGAACCCCGGACTGTCGGTATCGACCACGATCTGGGTCAAACCGAAGTGATCGCGCAAGTCGATGAACATCAACCCGCCGTGATCGCGCTTGCGATGGACCCAGCCTGAAAGCCGTGTCTGGGCGCCGACGTCGGCGCGACGCAGCGCGGCGCAAGTGTGTGTGCGATAGGGATGCATGATGTGAAGGTCTTTGCTGATGGACGGGTAGCGGACGAAGCGGCGCCCTTAGGCCAGCGGCTGGCACTTTTCCAGCGTCGAGGATGTCCGCGCCGCGCACGATGCGCAGCAATTCGTAAACCATGTCTGCGTATAATCCCGCACGACAGTTGAAGCAGCGAGGATATGGCGTTGTTTGCGAGCGAGATGTTTCCCGATCACGCGACCGCCCGGGCTTTTACCCTGGAAGTCGAAAAACTCCTGCGCGGTGGAAAGGTCGACAAGGCCGAACGTGAAATGGTCAGCGCGGTCGCTGCGCTTGTCGCCGCGGGCCATCCGCTCGCGGCGCTGTGCCAAGCTGCAGCACCCGAAACGATTACGTTGTCGGGTTGGGATCGCCTGGCCGGGCGATTCGCCAGGCTCGACCGGCCAGGCAAACCGATATCCGCGTTTGGGATCGACCTGAGTGACCATGGCGACGACCGCCCGGACGACAATGGCTATGTCGAACCCTTTCTCGAGACCAGCTTCTATTCCGATGCGGCTTTTCCCTTTTCCATCGCCGATCGCGCCACTCTGTTGTCCGGTTATGAAGGCGATGGCTGGGCGGGCCGCTTTGAGGATATCGACGGCACCATCGAAGTGCACGGTCTGGGTGCCTTGAATGCGGGGCTGCTGGGCCTGCACGCACTCTGCCAAGACAGAGGTGGCGGCACTGCGCTGGACCACGATGCCCGGCTAATCGGCGCTACGTTGCAAGCCTTGCGGCTTCATCAGGCGGTGCTTGGCGCAGTGCGGCAACAGGGTCTGCCTCGCGCTGTGGCGGTGGTAGTTGGAAGCAACGAAAGCTTCCCCTATTTCGATGCTCCGGTGATCGCCGCGCCCGATTGCGAAGAAGCCGGCATCGTCCGGGACGAAATAACTAGCCACGATGACGCACCCGGCTATCCCGAAGGCGAACGGACGCTCAGTGGCCCTGCCCTGCGCCGCAGCCTCCATGGGGATGCGCCTGTCGCGCCACCTTTCGACGAGCAACCGGTGGCCCCGCGGATAAGCCTGCTCGGCCGCCTGCTCAAACGCAATCGCGCTACCTGACCGACCCCCAAAAGCAGCGTTGAACGCGGGGAAGGTTGCGCCTATCGCGCGCGCACAATGAAAATTCATCCGCTGATCACCACCACCGCCGCCCTGCAGGACCTTTGCGGGCGGCTGGCAAAAGCCGATTTCATCACCGTGGACACCGAGTTCATGCGTGAGAACACCTTCTGGCCCGAGCTGTGCCTGGTCCAGATCGCCGACAGCGAAGAGGCTGCGGCAATCGATCCGCTGGCCCCGGGGATCGACCTGAAGCCACTGCTCGACCTGCTGGTTGAAAACGAGGACGTGCTCAAGGTCTTCCATGCCGCCGGGCAGGACGTCGAGATCATCTTCAACCTGACCCAGAAGACCCCATACCCGATCTTCGATACCCAGATCGCCTCGATGGCGATCAGCCAGTCCGAACAGATCGGCTATTCCAATCTGGTCGAATCGTGGCTCGGCTTCAGCGTCGACAAGGGCGCGCGGTTTACCGACTGGTCGCGCCGCCCGCTGACCGAACGCCAGGTCGAATACGCGATCGGCGATGTTACCCACCTCGCCCAGATTTTCCCGCGGATGCTCAAGCGGTTGATCAAGACCGGGCGCGGCGCTTGGCTTGATGCCGAGATGGACAAGCTTGCCGATCCAGCCAACTATCGCAGCGATCCGGAGAATATGTGGCAGCGCATTCGTGCGCCCAGCCGCAACGCCGCGGTGCTCGGCCGCCTGCGCGCGCTGGCGGCTTGGCGCGAAGTCGAGGCGATGGACAAGAACATCCCGCGCGGCCGGATTGCGCGCGACGAGACCCTGGCCGACATCGCCGGGCACCCGCCCCAGCAGCAGGCCGATCTCGCCAAGGTTCGTGGACTTTCCGCCGGGTGGCGCGACAACGAGATCGGGCGGCGGATGATGGCCGCGCTCGACGGCGCCAGACCGTTGACCGACGACGAGATTCCCGCGCGCGCGGCCCGCGGTGCGCCGCTGGGCAAGGAAGGCGCGCTGGTCGCCGACCTGCTCAAGCTGCTGCTCAAGATCCGCTGCCGCGAAGCCGATATCGCTGCGCGTCTGCTGACCCGCTCGGACGACCTCGAAGCGCTCGCCTCGGGCCAGCGCAAAGGCTTATCGATTCTCGAGGGCTGGCGCTGGGAAGTGTTCGGCAAGGACGCGCTCGAACTGGTCGAAGGCAAGACCGCGTTCGCGGTGGTCGCGGGAAAACTCAAGATGGCGCATATCGACGACATCGGCGGGAATGGCGCCACGGTGGCGCATATCGACGAGATCGACGATAGCGAGGATGCGGTGGCGCATGTGGAGTGAGGCTTGGGTCCAGGGCCGGGTACGTTTTTCGACAAGCTCGGCATGAGCGGGTCTTTTTGCTGCGACTGCACCCAGAACCCCGCTCAGTCTGAGCCTGTCGAAGGCCAGGCGCCCGCCCCGGCCCTACAGACATGACCACCTACCTCCCCACGCTCAAACAGATCCAGTATCTGGTCGCGCTGCACGAACATGGCCACTTCGGGCGTGCCGCGGAAAGCTGCTTCGTCTCACAATCCACGCTGTCCGCAGGCTTGCGCGAACTCGAATCGCTGCTCGGCGTGACGCTGGTCGAGCGGACCCGCCGCGTCGTGCGGTTCACCCCGCTGGGCAACCGCGTGGTTGCCAAGGCGCATCGCCTGCTGCGCGAGGCGGAGGAGCTGACCGAGCTGGTCCAGTCGAGCGGGCAGCCGTTGGCGGGCGAGCTGCGGATGAGCGTAATCCCCACGATCGCGCCATTCCTGCTGCCCAAAATCCTCCCGCGCCTCCGCAGGGAGCGCCCGCTGCTCAAGCTGTTCCTGCGCGAGGAGCCGAGCGCGGCGGCGATCGAATCGCTCCACCACGGGCGCGCCGACTGCGTCCTGCTGGCGCTGCCCTTCGCCACCGGCGAGGTCGAGTGCGAGGTGCTGTTCGACGATGCGCTGTTCGTCGCGTTCCCTAAGGACGATCCACGCGATCCGCCCGCCACCATCCACCCCGAACTGATCGACGAATCGCGGCTGTTGCTGCTCGAAGACGGCCACTGCCTCAAGGATCACGCGCTCGCCGCGTGCAACCGCCCTGAAATGCGCGCCAGTGCGACGATGATCGGCACCAGCCTGCACACGTTGGTGCAGATGGTCGACAACGGCCTTGGCCTGACGATGCTGCCCGCGATGGCGCTCGAGGCGGGCATCCTACGTGGCACGAACGTCGTCGCCCGTCCGCTGGCCGCCACCAACGCCGCCCGCAAGATCGCGCTGGTGTGGCGCAAGAACAGCCCGCGGGGGGACGAGTTCAGGCTGCTGGCGGGGGAGTTGCGGGCGGGTTAGGTGGGCCAAAACCGCGCTCAGACCAACACAACCGCGCTTCCATAGGCGCCAAGCTGCGTATCACGTGTGAGCAGGGTCAATCCCTCGACTAGGGCGGTGGCCAGAAGCAGGCGATCGAAGGGGTCGCGGTGGAGGTTGGGCAGGTCGTCGAGTCCTGCGGCATGGTTCGGGCGGATCGGCAGGATCTCGATCCCCGCTGCATCGAGTGCCGCGGCAAAAGCACGCCCCGATAGGGACATGTCGTCTGGCGAACCTTTGCGGAGCGACCATTTAATCGCTACTTCCCAGACCGATGCCGTACTGGCGACCACCTGCGTCGCAGTCTTGTCGATCATTTCGATAGCCTTGGCCGACAGTCGGCCGCTTCCCGCCAATCGCCAGAGCAAGATGTGGGTATCGAGCAAAAGCCTCAAGTGCGATCACCGCCGAACAACTGTTCGATCTGCTGATTCGATTTGTCGATGTCGTCGGGCACGACGATCTGTCCTTTGAGCAGACCCCAGCGGATCTTGGGCTTGGGATCGATCGGCACAAGCCGCGCTGCAGGCGTACCGTTGATCGCGATCACGACTTCGCTCTCCGCGCCCGATCGCACCGCCGCGACAAGGCGCGACAGGCTGGATTTTGCTTCATGCATATTCACGACGGCCATATGGCAAACTTAGTCTAGCTTAGCTAAGCCGTCAATCCATGTGCTTCAATCCGACCCTTAGATAATCCCAACCGGTAATCACCGTCAGCGCCGCCGCGGCCCACAGGGTGGTCAGGCCGATGGTGTGCGGCACATTGGCTTCGATGCCGAAGACCCACACGTTCCAGTGCGGCAGAGCGTTGCCGAGAATCAGCGCGCCGAGGCATACGAGTTGGAAGGTAGTCTTCCACTTGGCGAGGCGGCTCACCGGGATCGAAACCTGCAACCCGCCGAGGAACTCGCGCAGGCCCGATACCGCGATCTCGCGGATCAGGATCACGAGGCCCGCGATCACGTGCATGTCGCCCACGTATGGCCCGCGCATCACGCCTTGCGCGGCCAGCACCAGGATCACCGCGGCGATCATGATCTTGTCGGCGATCGGATCGAGGAACTGGCCGAGGCGGCTGACCTGGCCGCTGGC
>JANMQW010000265.1:0-14001 GCA_031370725.1 Novosphingobium sp. | reverse complement strand
TATCCGCCCTTGCTCGCCGCATGGGCCCCATTCGTGCTGTTCGCGCTGATCGGCGAGACGGTGCTTATTCGCACCGAGGAATAAAGGTACTTTTGATGAGGGAGCAGGCCGGTGCCGCACCGGCGTGAGCCGGAAAACTACCTCGCCAGCATCGTGCTGCGCGCGATCCGACCGACCAAATGCAACAACCCGGGGTGATTAGCCTCGTGATACGTCGAGGGCGCGGTCAGCTCGCCGCTCAGGCGCCGATGCGCCTCGGGCAGCGAGTGGTAAGGCATGCTCGGCAACAGGTGGTGGAGCGCGTGATAGCGCAGGCCCACGGGCGCCCACAGCTCGGCCCACGGGCCGGGCGGGGGGACGTTGACCGAATCGAGGTATTGCGCGGTGACGGTCATCGCCTCGCCCTCGTTAACCCACAGATGCGCAACCAGCGTCCGCAGCTGGTTGAGCACCGCAGTTACAGAGACCACCGCCATCCCGATCGCCAGCGGTCGCCAGTCCCACAGCACAGCGCTGGCGACCAGTGACAGCGCCCACAGCGATGCGCCCAGCTCTTGCCAGAACACCATCCGCGCAAACGCGCCCTCGGCCGGGCGGCGGCGGAAAGCGGGATTGATCGACAGCGCCGAGGCGCGCTCCCACACCAGCCGCCGCAGCGAGGGCACCAGCGCACCGAGCGGGACCAGCACCGCCGAACGGATCAGCAGCCCCACCGGCAGCAACAGCGCGATCACGATGAACAGCGGCAGCGACCACGGCTTCATCAGCCCCAGCGGCAGATATTCGGGATCTTCGGCGGTGCCATAACGGGTGCGCGCGTGGTGCAGGGTGTGGACGTTCTCGTACATCAGCGAAGGGGTCAGCATCGGAATCCCGACCAGCAGGTTCCATCCCAATCGAAAGCCGGGCAGCGCGGTCTTGTGAATATGGGTCAGCTCGTGGATGAACAACAGCGCGCGATACAGGGCCAGCGCCGCAACCAGCCCACTGGCCAGCGCCGCCCATGGGTTGTCGAGCAGAATCGCGCCCGCCAGCCCGGCATAGCCGAGCAGCGCCGAACCCAGCATGTCGGGCCAGTAGATCGCCGCACGCGCCGCTGAAAGATCGCGGGTCAGCTCGACTGCGGCGCGCAACATCGCCTTATCGTCAGCGATAGCTGGCGAAGTGCGGCCGTCATCGGCGGGTACAGCAATGGCTTCGTGAACGGTCATGCAAGGCTTCCAAATTCATCTCGGGAAACTAAGCTCGAAACAGCTATGCGCAAGGCTTGGCATAGCCAGGCGCGGATAGCATAGCCTGCGGCTGTTAATCCTGAACAAAGGCAAGACCATGGCCGCAGTTCCCATAATCGTCGCGCCGGTCGCGGGCAAAGCCGACTTTACGGCGTTCATCGATCTGCCGTTCCGGCTCTACGCCGATGATCCGCATTGGGTTCCCCCGCTCAAGGGCGAAGTGCGCGAGCTGCTAACTCCGGGCAAGAATCCCTTCTTCGAACATGCCGATGTCCAGCTGTTCCTCGCCCGCCGCGACGGTGCGGTCGTCGGTCGGATCTCGGCGCACATCGATCACCTCGCGCTGACGCTTCCGCCCGAACAGGGAATGGGGCCGGGTACCGGCAACTGGGGATTGATGGAGGCCGTGGACTCCGAAGTTATGGCTGCGCTGATCGCCCGCGCCGAGGATTGGCTGCGCGCCCACGGCATGACCCGCGTCCTCGCCCCGCTCAGCCTGTCGATTTGGGACGAGCCCGGGCTTCTGGTCAAAGGCGCCGATCACAGCCCGATGGTGATGATGGCGCACCACGATCCGCGCTATCAGGCTTGGATCGAGGCACTTGGCTATGCCCATGCCAAGACGCTGATGACCTACGATCTGGACATCGTCGCGGGGTTCGGCCCGCTGATCCAGCGGATCGTCGCCTCGGGCGAGAAGAATCCGCGGATCCACCTCCGCAAGGTCGATCTGCAGCGCTTCGATCAGGAGGCGGCGACGATCCTGGGCATCCTCAACGATGCCTGGTCGAGCAACTGGGGGTTCGTGCCGATCACCGACAGCGAAATCGCTTATGTCGGCAAAAAGCTCAAGCCGCTGGTCAAGGACGACCTGGTGATGATTGCCGAGCTGGAGGGCGAACCGGTTGCGTTCATGATGACGCTGCCTGACCTCAACGGCCCGATCAAGGCGATCCGCGGCAAACTTTTTCCGTTCGGCTGGGCCAAGCTGCTGTGGTGGCTGTGGCGCCCGACCGACGCATCGATGCGGGTGCCGCTGATGGGGGTCCTGAAGCGGCTGCAAAGCTCGCGGCTGGCGAGCCAGCTCGCTTTCATGATGATTGAGACCATCCGCCGCGTGGCGATTGTGAAGTACGGCACCAGGCGCTCCGAGTTCGGCTGGGTGCTCGATGACAACCAGGGCATGAACGCCATCGGCGAGGCTATCGGCGGCAAGGTCAACCGCGAATACTTCGTCTACCAAAAAACGCTCTGACGCGGTGTTGCGCGAAAGGCGCACAGTGGTCGAATTGCGTCTCGGAACACGGGTCGCCGGGCTCACCCGGAAACGCATCGGCCCGTGCCGCGTTCGGGGTGCGAAGCCGGTGGGGCGAATCAGCGTCAGCTGAGGCAAGGACGAAGCATGGCCAAGGCGACATCACCGCGGAAAACGCAGCCCTCGCTCGGGCGGGCGCTGATCGTCGAGGACGATCCGTTGCTGGCTATGAACCTGGAGGATGCGCTGATGAGTGGCGGCGCCGAAGAGGTTGTGGTGTGCGACACTGTCGCCGCCGCCATGGCTGAGCTTGCCAAACTCAAGCCCGACATCCTGATCCTCGACGTTCATTTGGCGGACCGCGACGATGGCTGGGCGATGGCCGAACTGGTTACTACGCTCAGCCCGCGGCCCCCCGCGATCATCTTTTCAACAGGTGCGCCCGAACGGATACCCGAACACGTCGCCCAGCTCGGCGCGGTGCTTGCCAAGCCCTATGATCCCGCCGCGCTGATTGCGGTCCTCGCTGGCTTGCGTCGTAAGCCAGGACTGCTGGGGCGGTTGCGCGAGGCGCTGGCTCGGTAATCGCCAATCAGAGTGAAACCCGCACGCAAGCGCACGACGGCTGGCGGGCATCGGTTGTCTTCGACCTGACTCCAGCCCATGTCGCCTTATGGCCCGATTGCCCTCGACACATGCCATTCCCAGGACGGTATGGGCGCTGGGTTTTGTCAGCCTGTTCATGGATGTGTCTTCGGAAATCATCCACGCGCTGCTGCCGCTTTTTCTGACCGTCACGCTGGGCGCCAGCGTCGTGATGGTAGGGCTGGTAGACGGCATAGCCGAAGCCACCGCTGCAATCGCGAAGGTTTTTTCCGGCTATGTTTCCGACCGGATCGGACGGCGCAAGCCACTGATCTTGCTGGGTTACGGACTGGCGGCCCTGTCTAAGCCGCTGTTTCCCATGGCTGGAAGTGCGGCCACCGTGCTCGCGGCCCGGTTTGCGGACCGGATCGGCAAGGGATTGCGCGGTGCACCGCGCGACGCCTTGATTGCGGATGTCACGCTGCCGGAAGCCAGAGGGCGTGCGTTTGGATTGAGGCAGGCGCTTGACTCGACCGGTGCGTTCGTTGGGCCGGCACTCGCAATCGGACTGATGGTCGCTTTCGAAAACGACATGAGGAGGGTGTTCTGGGTCGCCCTCATCCCGGCTGTAATCGCGTTACTGATCATCATATTCGCCGTCTCTGAAAAGCCGGGCAGAGCAGCGAACGATGTCGCCCGTTCGCCCATCGCGCTTGCCGAGCTACGGCGGCTGCCACCCCAATTCGGGAAGATTGTGGCGCTGGGCAGCATTTTCACGCTCGCCCGTTTCAGCGAAGCCTTCCTGATCCTCAAGGCCACGCAGGTCGGGCTGCCGATGGTGGCGGCCCCGCTGGTACTTGTCGCCATGAACCTGGTTTACTCGCTCGGATCTTATCCCGCCGGTGCGCTGGCCGACAGCCATTCGGCTCGCTGGCTGCTCCAGGTGGGGCTCGTACTCCTCGTCGCAGCGGACACCTTGCTGGCCTTTTCATCCAGTGTGGTCATAGTCTTTGTCGGCATCGCGCTGTGGGGAGCGCACATGGCGATGACCCAGGGCCTGCTATCCAAACTTGTCGCGGATCATGCGCCAGCCGGGCTGGCCGGATCGGCGTTTGGGCTTTTCAACCTCGCCGTGGGCATTGCGATGCTGGTCGCGAGTGTCTTGGCAGGGGTGTTGTGGGAAACCGTGGGATCGCCAGCGACATTCATGGCTGGTGGCGTTTTTGCCGCCGCAGCGATCGGCTTTGCGCAAGTGTTTCTGCCGCAGAGTTTTAGGCCGACCTGATATGCGCTTTGTCGCTGACGCCGAGCGCCGCGATGATTTGATCGTGGTGAACAAGCCCGTGTTTGCAAGCGCCATGATCACGACCAAAAAAAAAGGCCTCCGCATGAAGCGGAGGCCTTCGGGATCGTATCACCACCGCTTGGACGGGAGGGGGGGTCTCGGCGGTGACAAGGGTATAATTCCGGAGCAAAAGTTTGGTTCCGGGCATCCGAAAATTTTTTCGGTCCGCTCGAAAAATTCACAGATAGGGGCGCTGCGAGTTTTGTGGGTGGTCGAAACGGGCGAATTCGCGCGCGGCATCCATATCGGCAATCTGGATTTCGCTGAGGTTCCACATGATCAGGTTCGACTGGCGCAAAGCCTGCATGGTGCGGTTGGTATGGACCAGAGACAGCCCGAGCATATCCGCGATCTGGGTCTGGGTCACGCCCAAGGTCAGCGTGTTGTTCTGCGCTAGCCCGGTCTCGGTCGCGCGCTGGACCAGAAACACCGCCAGATAGGCAATCCGTTCGCGCGCGGTGCGCTGGCCCAGCGCAACAAGGTGCTCTTCCAGCGCCGCTTCCTCCTTGGCTGCCAGCCAGATCACGTCATAGCCCAGTTCGGGATGGCTCGTGACCAGTTCAGGAAAGCGATCACGCGCGAACACGCACAGACGCGCCCCGGTAAGCGCTTCGACCCCGTGCGCCAGCGGCTCGCCCATCGCCGCCTGAAGCCCGACCAGATCGCCGGGGAACATGAAGTTGATGATCTGGCGACGTCCGTCTTCGAGCAGCTTGAAGCGGATCAGCACGCCCTCGAGCACGGTGAACACATGCGCGCTGCGCTGGCCCTGGACCAGCACCTGGGTGCCGCGGTCGATGCTGAGTTCACCCTGCTTGAACCGCTCCATATAGGCGACTTGCGCCTGATCGAGCGGACGCAGCCCCTTGCATGCCGCCAGCGGGCACAGCGCACAGGGGATCCGATTTTCGTTACCTGGCAGGGGCATTGACTGTCGATTCCATTACAGTTGACCTTGCAGCCAAGGGTAGCGCGCGCGCTATGTCAAATGTTGGCGCTGAATGCGCATTTTTGCGCTAGGCCCAGGCGTACGTTGCAAGCCGCATCATGCTGCCTGCGCGCAAGGGTCTGCCGATTGTCCCTATCCACCCCCACTTTGCGCAGCGTTCTGGTTCTGGAGGATAGCGTGCTCGTCGCCATGGCGATCGAGGCGGCGCTGGCCGATCGTGGCTATGAGGCGATCCTGGCCGGGACGCTGGCAGCCGCGCATGAGCGGTTGGGGCGCACGTTGCCGGTGGCCGCGTTGCTCGATCTGCATTTGCCCGACGGCAATTCGGTCGAAATGGCCCGCTCGTTGAATGAGCAGGGGTGCAAGGTCGCAATATGTTCCGGGTCGGACGCGATGCCCGAGGAATGCGGTTTTGCCGCCAGCTTTCGCAAGCCGGTCGTCCCCGCCGACTTGGTGCGATGGCTCGACGAGGTCGTGGGCAGCGACGAAGCTTGAATCGTTGCGCCGGGTGCCCCACTTGGCAGCCCGGCCGACAAGGAACCATTCCTAAAACGGCGCGTTTGTCACCGGGTCTGTTTCCGGGAAGGGGTATCAATGTCGCTTGGCGCCAGAGTAGCTACAAATCTGCCATATTTGCGCCGTTACGCGCGCGCGCTCACCGGATCGCAGGCGACAGGCGACGCCTTCGTGCGCGAAACGCTCGAAGCCGCGCTGGTCGATGATGGTATGCGCCAGATGATCGGCACCGGACGGGCCGAGCTTTATCATGTGTTCAATAAAGTATGGTCGAGCGGGTTCGTCGATACCGGCGAGGTTGCAGCCAGCGATAGCAGCCACGAAGCGGCGGCGCAGGCTCGGCTTTCGCACATTACCCCGCTCAATCGTCAGGCGCTGCTGCTCACCACGCTGGAGGATTTCTCGATCGACGAAGCCGCGTTCGTGATGGACAAGGAGCCTTCGGAGGTCGAGGCGCTGGTCCAGCAGGCGGTCCAGGAGATCGATCGTGAATCGACCACTTCGGTGCTGATTATCGAGGACGAGCCGCTGATTTCGATGCAGCTCGAAGATCTCGTTCGATCGCTCGGTCACGAGGTCTGCGGGATGGCCGCGACCCGCACCCAGGCCCAGCAGATCGTCGCTGAGACCACCCCCGGGTTGGTTTTGGCCGACATCCAGCTGGCCGACGGCAGTTCGGGCCTCGATGCGGTCGACGATATCCTCAAGATGGGCAGCGTCCCGGTGATCTTTATCACCGCATACCCCGAACGCCTGCTCACCGGTGATCGGCCAGAGCCGACTTATCTGGTGACCAAGCCATTCCAGGAATCGACCGTCCGCGCGGCGATTAGCCAAGCGCTGTTTTTCGGATCGAGCCGTCCGCTGGCTTAGGTTTCGATGGAGCAGGTTGTAACCGACGTAAGCCGGAAAGCCCTACGTCCCAGGTTTCGCCGGCGCCCGCATGCTGAATTCGGCCGGCATCCGCACCGGCAGGATCAGCGTGCACCGCACGCCTTCGGGTTCGAACTTCAGGTCGACCGGGTTGCGCAGTTCATGCGCAACGATCTTTTCGATCAGTTCGGATCCGAAGCCGCGCTTGCGCGGGGCCTGGCTCACGGGAGGGCCGCCGCGCTCAGCCCACTCGACCCGGGCGAGGTCCTGGGTGATAAGGTGCCAGGTTACCGCGACCTGTCCGTTGGGCACGCTCAGCGCGCCGTACTTGGCGGCATTGGTTGCCAGCTCATGGATCGCCAGGCCGAGCGACAGGGCGTCGTTGGGGGCCAGCTCGACCGCCGGCCCCGAAATGTCGAGCGTGCGCTCGCTGTCTTGCGCGTAAGGCGCCAGTTCGGCGCGGACCACCGCGGCGATCGGTGTCGATCCCCAATCGGACTGGGTGAGCAGATCGTGGGTCGCTGAAAGCGCACGGATGCGGCCTTCCAGGCTGCTCGCGAAGCCCTCGAGATCCGTTGCCCGGCGCCGCGTCAGCGAAATGATCGAGAGCACGTTGGCCAAAGTGTTCTTGACCCGGTGGTTGAGCTCGCGGGTCAGCGAATTGCGGATCGAGGCTTGCTCTTCGAGCCACAACAGCGCCTGGCGGTCTTCGGCAGCCTGACGCGTGACCAGCCGGGCCAGAACCAGCAGCAGGCTCGCCACCAGCATCCCGAACAGCAACGTCAGCAGCGAAAGCGATGAGAGAGTCGATGGGCGGCTGCTTTCGACCTGAAGCATCCACGGACGATTGGCGATCATAAGCGGTTCGCTTGCTCTGACGCCCGAAGGATCGGCGAGATGTGTTTGCGCGAGCAAGTTGGAAGGCGCAATCGAACGGTCGTATAGCCTGATCCCGACATCTTGGCTGTTTTCAAGCCGAAGTGCGGAGCTGAGGAAAGTTTCGGCGACGAACGGGCTGTAGACGAAACCTTTGACCCACTTGGCGCCGTCCCCACCCAGGCTGAACACCGGCATGTACATAATGAATCCCGACCGGCGCAGACCGTCCAGCTCTTGCGCCAAAACGAGCCGCCCGCTGGCGGTCGGCCGGGCATAGCGCACGGCCTCCGCCATGGCGCCGCGGCGCGTGGCGTCGGAATACATGTTGTATCCCAGAACCCGCCGGTTGCGCTCGGTTTCGGGTTGCAGATATGTAATCGGCACCGCGTACACCTGATCGTCGGTGGGCAGCGGGTGGATGGTGAAACCTCTTGGCCCGCGGGCACGCATCTCGCGCTGGACTTGCGCGATCTGGTTGCGATCTACCCGCATCGCCCAGCCAATCCCTTCGGCCCCGCGATAATCGGAATCGAGGCGCAACTGGCGCAGGTAGGTCTGGAACAGCGGTGCATTGACGACTTGCTGCGTGGCAAACACCGCCGCGCCCGATCGCAAAAAGGCCTCGTGGGTTTCGGCCCGACGTTCCAGCGCGGAAGCCAAAATCTTGGCGGTTTGCGAAAGCTGGGTTGAGCGACGCTTGGTCTCGGTGCTCTCGATCGCCCCAACGCTGACCAACGTCACCGCCGAGGTCAGCAGAAAAATCCCCACCGGAAGGATCCGGGGAAACCGTTCGTACCAGTGTCGCCGCAGCGCGCGCTTTCCGACTTCCCCCGCCATGCCGCCTTTGATCTGCTCCACACTGTTAAAATCTGCAAGCGGACCCCGCGAACAGCTGATCGCGCGTCGGTTCCGTAAAGCTTTGAAAAATGCAACTCAGGTGGGGAACCACATGGCCCCGGTTTCGTTCCTCATTTCGCTGGCGAAACCACGGCGAATTCGTCGTGGGCTATTGCTATGCGGTTGCCGACTGGACAGAATCAGCTGTCCGGCTTTCAGCCTGACCGGCTTTGGGGGGTCAGCACTGCGGATGACAAACGAGAAGAAGACGAAAGATAAACAGATGAAGGATATCGGGATGGAGCGCAACGAGCGCAGGCGCCAGCCTTCACCCGATTGGGCTTCGGGTCTGCGGAGGTTATACGATTCGGTGGTGGACGAACCACTCCCCGATGCATTTTCGAAACTTCTGGACGATCTAGACAGCGCGGGTGACTGATATGCTCAGCTCCGCCAATGCGGTCAGCTTCAAACGCGAGCTGACCGGTGTCATCCCGCACCTACGCGCATTTGCACGCGGTTTGTGCGGTCGCCCCGATCTGGCCGACGATCTCGTCCAAGAAACGCTGCTCAAAGCATGGGCCGCGCAGGAACGGTTTGAACCCGGCACCAGCATGCGCGCGTGGACATTCGTCATCTTGCGCAACGCCTATCTTACCGACATGCGCCGCAACCGCTTTCGCGCGGATTACGACGAGACGGTCGCGGAGCGGATCCTCGTCGCGCCGCCGGGACAGGAAGGACCGATGCATCTGGCCGACCTTCACCGCGCGTTGCTGACGCTCCCACCCGAACGTCGCGAAGCGCTGCTCCTCGTCGGCGCGGGCGGGTTCAGCTATGAAGAGGCTGCCGAAATCTGCGAATGCGCGGTCGGCACGATCAAAAGCCGGGTCGGGAGGGCCCGCGCCACGCTGGCGGCAATGATCGAACAAGGTGCTATCCCGCGTCGCGCGGTCGGCGACGCCATAGCTCACGACGCGATCATGGCCGAGCTCAACGAATCGACCAATCCCAGCGAACCCGTCTCCGGTTGAAGCAAATTCGCGTCAGCAAAAAGGGCATGTTGCCGCTCGCACCCGTTCTGACCTAGGGTCTGCCGCACATGGCCAGCGTACCGCCCGTATCCGATCTCGATCCGCCCGCGCAGGAAGCGCTGCCGATCACGCGGCTGCTGTCGACGATGGTCTTTCTGCTCGGGCTGGCGCTGTTCCTGGCGCTGCCTTTTGTGTTCTCGGTGGGGTCGGTGGTGTTCCTGCCGCTGGTTTCGGCGATTATCCTGACCATCGTCCTGACCCCGCTGGCCGATCGGCTGATTCGTCTGGGCCTGCCCAACCCGGCAGCTTCGGCAATATCGCTGGTCGCAGCGATCGTAGCCGTAGCGCTGGCGGTCCTGGTGATCGTCCAGCCGGCCTATGATCTGGTCGCTCAGGCCCCCAAGATGATCGCGCGGATCGGCGAGCAATTCAATGCGCTGCGTGGCAGTTTCGGCTGGATCGCCGACATCGACCGTCAGCTTGCCCGGATCACCGGGAATGCGGCGGGGGCGCAAGTAATCGTCGCCGGTCCTTCGGTGCTCGAAAAGGTAGCGATCGCCACCCCATCGGTGGTGATCGAGCTCTTCCTGACCTTGCTGATGACCTATTTCATGATCGAGGCGCGGATCCGGATGAAGCGCAGCCTGCTGCTAGATCGCCACAGCTTCGGGGCGTCGCTGCGCGCGGCGCGGGTAATGCGTGACGTTCAAGACCGCGTCGCATCATACATCATCACTGTCGCGCAGATCAATTTGGGGGTCGGTGCGCTGGTCGCGCTAGGAGCCTGGGGATTGGGACTGACCGCGCCGGTGATGTGGGGCGGGCTGGCGATGGCGCTCAATTTCCTGCCGTATGTCGGGCCGCTGACGATGGTCGGCCTGCTCGCGCTGGTGGGGTTGGGGACTTCGCAGACGATCGCGCTTGGGCTGATCCCCCCGCTGCTGTTCCTAGGGCTCCACGCGATCGAATCGAACGTCGTCACGCCCTCGCTGCTGGGCGCGCGGTTCACGGTCAATCCGGTGATGATCCTGCTGTCGATCAGCTATTTTTCGTGGATCTGGGGGGTGATCGGCGCGCTGCTGTCGGTGCCCATCCTGCTGACCCTGACCGCGCTGGTCGAACATCTGGGAAAGCCCAATATCGTCGGCTTCCTGTTCGGCGAACCGCTGTTCGACGGGGACGGGCGGGTCGACGATACAATCGACCCGCCAGCCGTAGAAGCAGCCTGAGCAAGTCTCAGCCGGGGTATTTCCAGGTCTCAACCGCGGCAAGATTGCTTGCCGCAAAGTCCCAGTTGAGATGGTCGGCGATCACAGCCTTGAGGTATTTGGGCCGCTCGTTCTTGTGGTCGAGGTAATAGGCGTGTTCCCACAGATCGATCGTGAGCAGCGGCTTCTTGCTACCCAACGCCAGCGTTTCGCCGTCGTGGGTTTCCTCGACTGACAGCTTGCCCGACGATTCCGCCAGCCACACCCAACCCGAGGCGAAGTGCTTCTCGCCGCGTGCCTGCAATTCCTCGCCCAGCTTGGCGAGCGAGCCGAAATCGCGTTCGATCGCAGCGGCCAGCGCGCCGCCCGGCTTTCCGCCTGTCGGCGCCAGCGAGTGCCAATAGAAGCCATGGTTCCAGGCCTGCGCGGCGTTGTTGAAGGCCGGTTTGTCGCCCTTGTCCTTGGCCGCCGCGACGATCTCTTCGAGCATGGCGTCGGCCATCCCCATCGCCTCGGCCGCAGCGTTGGTCTTGTCGATATAGGTCTTGTGGTGCTTGCCATGATGGGTTTGCAGGGTCTCCGCCGAAATCGTCGGCTCGAGCGCATCGTCGGCATAAGGCAGCGGGATCAATTTTAGCGGCATGGTCGCTCCGTTCGGTGCTAGGGGTTCGCCAGACCAACGCGTTGCGCTGGCGATTGTGCCTGTAGTTTTTTATATAGGCACCGCGCGGTTCCAGAGTAGGGCGGTTTAGAGTTAGGATCGCAAACGCCGTGCAATTCAAACAGGATAGCTGGGATTACGTCGGCGGCTTTGGGGCGCATTCGCGCGACATGCTGGCAACCGTGCTCGATCAGAGCGAGGACTGCGTAAAGATCCTCGATCCCGCCGGGCGCGTCGATTTCATGAACCGCAACGGCCGCTGCTCGATGGAAATCGACGATTTCTGCGCGATTGCCGGGCAACCTTGGGAAACGCTGTGGCCTGATGAAGCCGCCGCGAACATCCGAAACGCGGTTGACGCTGCGTGCGATGGCCGGTCGAGCCGGTTCGATGCGTACTGCCCCACCGCCAAGGGCACCCCCAAGTGGTGGGACGTTCAGGTATCGCCCGTGCGCGACGAGCAGGGCACGGTCCTGGCGATCCTCTCGGTCTCGCGCGATGTCACCGAGCATCACCAGGCGATGGACAGCCTCCACACGATGGCACACGAAATGCGCCACCGCCTGCGCAACGCCTATGCGGTGAGCGGGGCAATCGCACTGTCGAGCGCACGCGAGGATGTGGGCCACGGCGAGTTTGCCGAGGCGCTCGCCCAGCGTCTCAACAGCCTTTCCGCAGTCCAAGGCAGCCTGATCGATCCGGGCGAGCGCGAGCAGTTGCCCGCGCTGGTCGCGCGGATTGCGCAGGCCTACGATCCGGATGGCACCTTGATCCGTTGCGAAGGTCTGCCTGCAGTCGATCTGGGCGAGCAGGCGGTGCGGTTACTCGCGCTTGTGCTCGGCGAACTGGCCACCAACAGCATCAAGCACGGAGCGCTGCGCGACACGCGGCCGGTCGGCGTTTCGGCTGAGCAGCACGACGGCGTACTGAAGCTCGACTGGCGCGAGCCGCTGGCGGACGTGATCGCGAGTGCGGCCTCACCTTCCGAAGGCAGCGGCTTTCGCCTGATGGAACGCATGGCCCGCGCTCATCGCGGAAGTTTCACGATCGTTGCAGACAACGGCGAACTGATCGCGCATCTCGAAGTGCCTGTGGCGCTCTAGAGCACTGGCACCAGTCAGCCCGCAGTGCACCAGTATCCGCGCCGCCCCTGCCAGTGTTCGGCCAGTCCCTCGCCTTCCAGGGTCCCGCCAAGACTGGCTCCGCTGCGGGAAACCACACGCAACAGGCGACCATAGCGATCCACGTTCCGGCCATCGCGTTCAAGCGAGAACGGCCCGGAGTTGAGCAATTCGGTCAGTCGCCTTGTGGCGCGTGCGCCCAGCGCCGCCTCTGCGGCACACGCGGGTTGCGAGACCTCGGGCGCGTTGATGTCGGACAGGCGGATCTTGATCCCGTGATACCAGATGGTGTCGCCATCGACCACACAGGTCACGCGATCCGGCCCGGAGCAGGGTTGGAACTGCGCGGTCTCGGGGTCGGTTTGGGCGTGCAACGGATGCCCGGCCAGCATCGCCAAGGCGGCCAGAATGACGGCGGCGCGAAGGGGTAGGGACATCAGCGTTCTCACACTTGAGTGAGAACGAACTGTGAACTTTGGCCCGCCTCGCAGAAATTCCGCAAAAGCACCTAGGTATTTGTTGAAACGCTAGCCCTGACTACACTGGCCAGGATCGAGGGAGATGACGCGATGGGACTGGCCGAGTGGTGGGATGCGCACGCGGTGCCGCGGCTGGTCCGCGTGGCGTGCGCGCAGCCGCAGATGATGAAGGCGCGCAGCCGGATTGTGCCGCAAGCACACGGCGACGTGTTCGAGCTGGGCTGCGGTGGCGGGCTCAACCTGACACTGATGGACCCGGCCCGGATTACCAGCTTCGCCGGTCTCGATCCCTCGCCCGCGCTGTTAGAAGACAGCCGCCGGGCTGCGGCCGGGCGCGGCTTCGCCGCCGACATTCGCGCAGGCGTAGGCGAGGCGATCCCGTTCGGCGACGCCAGCTTCGATACCGTCGTCGCCACATTTACACTGTGTTCGGTGCAGGATCAGGCGCAGGTCCTGCGCGAGATCCGCCGCGTGCTGCGTCCCGGTGGCACCGCGCTGTTCCTCGAACACGGCAGCGCGCCCGATCCCGGCGTGGCCCGGTGGCAGCGGCGGATCGAACCGGTGTGGAAGCGCATTGCCGGTGGTTGCCATCTGACCCGCCCGATCGCGGCCGCCTATCGCGACGCGGGCTTCGTGGTCGAGCCCGGAGGCGAACGCTATGTCCCCAAGACGCCGCGCTGGGCGGGGTGGATCGAATGGGGCATTGCGCGGCCCGGCTGATTGGCCTTCGTGACGGGCCGGGCTAGGCTGGTCGCATGACCAAAGTCACTTACGCCTCGTACCTCGATCTCGACCGGCTGCTGGCGGCGCAGCATCCGGTCTCGGGCGCGCACGACGAACTGCTGTTCATCGTCATTCATCAGGCCAGCGAACTGTGGCTCAAGCTGTGCCTGCACGAGCTGACCGCGGCGCGCGACGAGATCGCCGCCGACGATCTGCGCCCCGCGTTCAAGATGCTCTCCCGGGTGGCGCGCGCGCAGACCCAGCTCATTTCGAGCTGGGACGTGCTGGCGACGATGACCCCATC
>JANMQW010000244.1:0-1901 GCA_031370725.1 Novosphingobium sp. | reverse complement strand
CTCGAGCTGACCAACCTCAAACTGGTGGAGCGCAACCAGACCTTGTCCGAAATCCTGACCAGCACCACGCTGGCCAAGGCTTAGGCCGGACACGCACAAAAAAAGGCCCGGGCGTTTCCGACCGGGCCTTAAAAGTTTTGGGAGAGGATGCCTGAAAGGCAAGGCTGATATGCGTGCGGGGTCGCTTTTGTGCAAGTGCGAAAAGGTATCGTACGCATGAGAAAAACGCAACTCAGTTGCGAAATCGGCTGACTTTCGGGAAAAACATCACTATGTCACAGACATCTGCGGCACCCCATCCGACGAGAGCATCCGAATCTGACAATTTTTCGTTGCGATGCAGCATACCCAATGGCTTCACGGGGCCGGAACGCGGGCGCAACCGTGTTGGCGATGATCGCCCAAACGGCGCACGACGGTCCATTCATACGTAACGTCGGACATGCCATCGCTGCACGGGCCGGCGGACACCGTCAGAACAACCGGGTGCCCGGTCAAACTGCCGCGAAGGTCGATCGACAACCCGCGGGCCTCGCGAACAATCGCGATAAGCTGCCCAGGCTGGTCCTCCGGCGTGCGGTAACGCATGGTCTGTCCATCGACCTCAGCGGCCCAGAATGGCTCCGTCCCCAACGCGACGAAGTGTTGGGGAAGCGAAAACGTTGCGGGCGATACGCGCGCGACGGGGGCGCTGGTCGCCTTTGCCGCAGGTGAAGCCGCACCGATGCTGGGCGGTTCGGTCGAAGCATTTGGGGAAGGACTGGCACGCCGGTCACAACCACCCGAAACACAGGCGAGAAGGATCGTGAACCGCATCAACCTGAGCATACCGCGATGGCTACCACGCGGATCGATCCATCGCTATGGGCGCAGTCCATGCACACGTTTCAGGCAGTCATATTCGATTTCGGCGGGGTCATCACCGCCTCGCCGTTCGAGGCGTTCAACCGGCTGGAGGCCGAGCGCGGCCTGCCGCACGATCTGGTCCGCCGGATCAACGCCGCCGACCCCGACAGCAACGCCTGGGCTTTGCTCGAACGCGCCGAAATCGATCGCACCGAATTCGACGCACGGTTCGCCGCCGAAGCCGCCGCATTGGGCCACCACTTGCGCGGGGCCGACGTGCTGGCGGTGATCGCCGGGGTGATCCGGCCCGGAATGGTCGCCGCGCTCGATACGATCCGCGCCGCCGGGCTCAAGCTGGGCTGCATCACCACCAACGTGCCCGGCGGCAGCGGCCCGGCGATGGCCAACGATGCCAAGTCCGAATCGCGCTATGCCGCAATCTTCGCGCGATTCGATCACGTGATCGAAAGCGCCAAGGCCGGAGTCCGCAAGCCCGATCCGCGAATCTACGCGATGATGTGCGAGGCTTTGCAGGTATCGCCTGAGGCTTGCGTTTATCTCGACGACCTGGGGATCAACTGCAAACCCGCCGCGGCGATGGGCATGGCCGCGATCAAGGTGACGGGCGAGGCGCAGGCGCTTAGGGATTTGTCGCAACTTCTTGGATTCGATCTTGCCGGAGTAACCGCATGAACAAGCTCTATCCCGATGCCGCCGCCGCGCTCGACGGGCTGCTGAGTGACGGGCTGACCATCGCCTGCGGAGGCTTCGGGCTGTGCGGCGTTCCCGAACGCCTGCTCGATGCGGTGCGCGATTCGGGGGTAAAGGACCTGACGTTCGCCAGCAACAACGCCGGGATCGACAACGAGGGCATCGGCAAGCTGCTCCGCACGCGCCAGGTGAAAAAGATGATCGCGTCCTATGTCGGCGAGAACAAGGAGTTCGAGCGCCAGTACCTGGCGGGCGAGCTCGAGGTCGAGTTCTCCCCCCAGGGCACGCTGGCCGAACGGATGCGTGCGGGCGGCGCGGGGATCCCCGGGTTTTACACCAAAACG
>JANMQW010000243.1:0-1814 GCA_031370725.1 Novosphingobium sp. | reverse complement strand
CGCGAGGCAATCCACGGGATGCCTGCGGGCGAGTGGAAGGCGAAGTTTCAGACCGAGGCGACGCCCGAGCAGCTCGATCGGATGGCGGCAAGCGTGGCGAAGAACGCTTAGTCGCCGGCGTTGGCGCGCGTGCTTCGACAGTCTGAGCATGAGCGGACCTTTTTTCTGTGGCAGCCTTCCCAACGCCCGTTCGTCGCGAACCTGACGAAGGGCACACTCAGCACTCGCCGATATCCACAGCCCGGTGCTTCCCCGAATCGCCCGCGCATGACTAGGGCCCTGCAAGACCTTTCACCCATCCCCGGAGCACCCCCATGGCCACCGCCACCGACGACCGCCTGCGCCTGCTGATCGAGCGCGTCGAACGCCTCGAGGAAGAAAAGAAGGGCATCGCCGACGATATCAAGGACGTCTATTCCGAGGCCAAGGCAGTCGGGTACGACGCCAAGATCATGCGCAAGGTTGTCGCGCTGCGCAAAATGAAGCCCGATGACCGCGCCGAGATGGAAACGATCCTCGATCTCTACAAGGCGGCGCTGGGCCTGGGGTAAGGGCGGCAAAATCATCAAGCAGGAGGCCGCAGCACAATGATCGTCACCACCACCCACACCGTCGAAGGCCGCCAGATCGTCGACTACCTCGGCATCGTCACCGGCGAGGTAATCCTGGGCGCCAACGTGTTCCGCGACATGTTCGCTTCGATCCGCGACATTTTCGGCGGGCGCTCTGGTGCCTACGAGCAGGTGCTCGAACGCGGGCGGCGCGAAGCGATCCTCGAGATGGTCGACAAGGCGCGCTCGCTCGGCGGCGATGCCCTGGTCGGGTGCGATCTCGATTACCAGGTGCTGGGCAAGCGCGGCTCGATGCTGATGATCGCGGTCAACGGCACTGCGGTGAAGCTGCGCGGCACGTTGCCCGCGCGGTGAGGCTGGGCTAGAGCCGGTGAACCCAATTCCAGCACAAGACCGGACCAATGGCAGGCCATTCCAAATTCAAGAACATCATGCACCGCAAGGGCGCGCAGGATAAAAAGCGTTCGGCGAGTTTTTCCAAGCTCAGCCGCGAAATCACCGTCGCGGCCAAAATGGGCATGCCCGATCCCGACATGAACCCCCGGCTGCGCGCTGCGGTCAACGCCGCCAAGGCGCAATCGGTGCCCAAGGACAACATCCAGCGCGCGATCGACAAGGCCGTGCGCGGCGACGCCGAGAACTACGAGGAAATCCGCTACGAGGGCTATGGCCCGGGCGGGGTCGCGCTGATCGTCGAAGCCTTGACCGACAACCGCAACCGCACCGCCACCAACGTGCGTACTGCGTTCAGCCGCAACGGCGGGAATCTCGGCGCGAGCGGCGCGGTCAGCCACGGGTTCGAAAGGCTCGGGCTGATCGAATACGGGATCAAGGCGGGCGACGAGGACACCGTGCTCGAAGCCGCGATCGAGGCGGGTGCCGACGATGTCGAGAGCGACGACGACGGCCACGCGATCTGGGTGGCGATCGAGGCGCTCCATCCGGTGGCGCGCGAGCTGGAAAAAACCTTGGGCGAGGCCACCGCGGTCAAGCTGGCGTGGCGGCCCGGGCTGACCACCGAAGTCGACGAGGCCGCCGCAATCACGCTGCTCAAGCTGATCGACCTGCTCGACGAGGATGACGACGTCCAGACGGTGTGGGGCAATTACGAAATCCCCGATGCGGTGTTGGAGAAGCTGGGTTGAGCCAATCCTCCCCGGGTGGGGGTGGGGGCCGGCCCGCGGGGTGGTGGTGGGGGCCCACCTCTCCGCCAGCTTGGCATTTGCCGACAGGCGGGACCCC
>JANMQW010000145.1:0-9822 GCA_031370725.1 Novosphingobium sp. | reverse complement strand
GAATCGTGGTTACCTGTGATCCACACCCACTCGACCGCACGGGTAAGCGCAGCAAGCATCCCGGCGGCGTGCGGCTCCAGCCGCTGCGGGCCGTCATTGTCGTGGAAGTTGTCGCCCAAGCAGAACACCCGTCGCGCCCCGGTCTCGCGGATCGCAAAGGCTACCCGTTCCAGCGTCGCGCGGCTGTCATAGGGGGGCAGCATCTGGCCGTGGCGCGCATAGAAGCTGGCTTTTTCAAGGTGGAGATCGGCCAACAGCAGCGCTGAATCGCGCGGCCGGAACAGCGCGCGATCCGCGCTGAGCAGCCATTCCTCACCGGCGAACGATATGGGACCCATGGGCGAGCCGTGGAGTCTCGCTCGAGGTTTGGCAAGCGCCTATCGTGTCGCCGATCCTGATGTGACCGACGATAGCTGCGATCGAGGCAAAACTGCCGGGCGCCTTCGGGGCGCCCGGTATTCTCTGTCCGGTACCAAGTGCGTGTAGCCTAGCGGCAGCGAGCGGTGGACCGATTGCGTTCTACTTCGCGGCCCAACAGCGCACCCGCAGCGGCACCCAGGATCGTGCCGGTGGTGCGACTACCGTGGGTATCGATCGCGCGCCCGATAAGCGCACCCGCGGCACCGCCCAGCAAAAGCCCGGTGGTGCCGTTGCTCCGCTTGCAGTAGTAGCGGCCATCGTCACCCTGCCAATAGCGAAGGCCGTTGTCAGTCGAGGCATAGCGCTGCTGATTGTAAGCCTGTTTGGCCCGATAGCCGTGCGCCGGGGCCCACGGCGGGGGGTCGGCATAGGCCGTTCCGACCGGCAGCGCTACTGTGGCAAGGGTGGCGGCGATGAGGGCTTTCCTCAGCATTGCTTATCTCCTGACGGTGAATAAGCATGCTAATCGTTCAGCCAGGCCGAACCCCAGCTGAACGATGTCGCATCATCGTGGTTTAGCGGCAGCGCGAGCGCGAGCGGTTGCGCTCGACTTCGCGACCGAGCAAAGCACCCGCAGCGGCGCCGACGATGGTGCCTGTGGTCCGGCTGCCACGCGTGTCGATGGCACGGCCGGCCAGCGCACCAGCGGCACCGCCGATCAGCAATCCAGTGGTGCCATTGCTCTTCTTGCAACGATAGCGACCGTCGGTACCCTGCCAATAGCGGATGCCATTGTCGGTGGTGGAATATGTCTGGTTATGCCTAGCCTGGACCGTGGCGACGGTGGCGGGCAGAACCATCGCGGTGGCGAGGGCGAGGGCAAGGGTGTTTTTAAGCATGGAGAGCTTCCTATTGGTTGGATAGCGACGACCCATTCGAGCCGTTCGGGTGGGTCAATGCGCCAACCTGAACTTCGCTCCCCAACCTCAGATGAACAGGCCAGAAAAGCTTCATCAGCGAGATGAAACGTGGCTCACCGGCGATCAGATGCCGGCATACCATTGATAACCTGAGCGATCTTCCCAGTAGCCGCCTTTGCCGCCCGCGATGTCTGCGAGGCTCTCGACTGCCTCGATCCGTTCGACATACTTGGCCTGCTTGTAGCCCAATTGGCGTTCGATCCGCATCCGCAGGGGCGCGCCGTTCTTAACCGGTAGCAGCGCGCCATTCAGCGAATGCGCGACGATCGTCTGCTGATGCAGCGCGTCGATCAAGTCGATGCTTTCGTAATACTGCGTGCCTGCGAGAATGTCGGCGCAATGAAAGACGATAAACTTCGCTTCGGGGCGCAGACCTGCGGCGTGCAGCAGGGCACCCAACGGAACTCCGCTCCACTGCCCGATCGCGCTCCACCCTTCGACGCAATCATGGCGGGTGATCTGGGTGCGCTGGGGCAACGCCTTGAGTTGCGCGAGCGACAGCACCATTGGCCGTGCGACCAGCCCATCGATTGCCAGCCGCCAGTCGGCGAAACCGTTGGCTAAATGAGTCTCGTAAGCGGGAGTCGCCGGATCCGTGGTGCCGTTGCCACGGAACACCGGCGAAATATCGGCCGGCGAAAACTCTCGGGCCAAAGCGGTGCGCTTGGTCAGCACACGATGCAGATCTTGGTTCCACCCCTCGACCGCGCTAAGCAGGCTGGCACCCGGACCGCTCTGCGCGACCTTGGTGCACCCGGCCAGAAAGCCTCCTAGCAACCCCCCGATTATTCCGCGACGACCAATCATGGCGTAGCTCCTTCCGCACGCCCGCCGGTGATCATGTCACGTACCTGTCCAATCGGGCCCGAGAGCAGGACGGCGAGGATATGCAGCACAAAGAACCCAAACAGGCCCCAGGCAATCACAAAATGGATCGAACGCGCCGACTGGCGCCCGCCGAACACGTCGAGCAACCAGGGGAACGTCGCATCAATCCCTGGCGACAGGGTCAAACCGGTCAGCACCATCAGCGGCAGCCCGATGAACAGCACCGCGATATAGAGGTATTTCTGGAGGAGGTTGAAGGATTTCCCCGGCGGCGGATCGAAATCAAGCTTGAGGTGATGTCCGATGTCGTCGCGGATTGCCGCAATACTCAGTTCGGGTTTGCGAAGTCGAAATTGTCGTCCGTGGCGGGTGAAAGGCAGCGCAACCAAAAACAGCAGCAGCCCAATCGCGAAAGGCCACGCCGCCAGGAAATGCCACAGCCGTGCCTCGGCCAGCGAGTAATAGCCGGGGATCGTCATCCACGCGGGAAAATGCGGCAGGCGCAGCCATGCGGTGGCCGGATCGAACCCCCACTGGCCCCAGTAGAGCTGGGGGTGGGCGTTCGAAATGTTGAGCCCCGAAAAGAACAACAGCCCGATCGCCAGCGCGTTAAGCCAGTGCCACAGCCGCGTGCCGAGCGCGTGCCGGGTTCGGTTCTTGGGTGGCGTGGGACCTGTCATTGGCCAATGAGACCACATTCGGGCGCTCGCGGGGAAGCAAAAAAACGGATCGTCATATGTCCGCACAATCTTTGAAGTGGGATGCCGCGATTTGCGTGGCATGGAGTGCATCCTCATTCGGCCGAATCGCGCCAATAGTTACAAAGGAGAATCGCCTTGCCGTCGGGTCTGGTCGCGTTGCTTGACGACATTGCGCTGATCGCGCGCGCTGCGGCATCCTCGCTCGACGATGTCGGGGCGGCTGCCGCCAAGGCGGGGAGCAAGGCTGCCGGCGTGGTGATCGACGACGCCGCGGTAACACCGTCGTATGTCACCAACTTCACCCCCCATCGCGAACTGCCGATCATCTGGCAGATTACCAAGGGCAGCCTGCGCAACAAGCTGTTGATCCTGCTGCCGGTTGCGCTTCTGCTCAGCGCGTTCCTGCCGTCGGCGATCACCCCGCTGCTGATGCTGGGCGGCCTGTTCCTGTGCTACGAAGGCGCAGAAAAGGTGATCGAGAAGCTGGGCGGAGCGCATCACGGCGATACGCTTGAGGATGAGATCGAAGATGTCGCAGCTTTCGAGAAGGCGCGCATTTCGGGTGCGGTGCGTACCGATCTGATCCTGTCGGCCGAAATCATGGCGATCGCGCTGGCCGAAGTTTCGGATTCGCCGCTACTTCAGCGAGGGATCATTCTGGCGCTGGTCGGCGTGGTGATTACCGTGCTGGTCTATGGCGCCGTCGCCCTGATCGTGAAGATGGACGATGTCGGCCTCCACTTGAGCAAGCGTAAAAACACTGGCTCGCAGGCGCTGGGCCGGTTCTTGCTGCGCGCGATGCCCTGGCTGCTGGCAGTGCTGTCGGTGGTCGGCACTGTGGCGATGCTGTGGGTTGGCGGGGGCATCATCCTCCACGGGCTGGAAGAACTGGGTGTGCCCGCACCCGCCGATGTGGCCCACGCGATCCAGCACACGGTCGAGCAGGCCACCGAGCCGCTCGCCGCAATCACCGGATGGCTAACCTATGCCACCGTCTCCGCGATCGCAGGCCTGATCCTGGGGGCGATCGTCGCGCTCGTATTACACAAGGTATTGCGTGTGGGAGCGCATTGATTGGTGGTCAGAAATCGACCCCCGCCTTGATCCCGAAGATCTGCGGCTTGACCGGGTAGACCCGCGAATACTGGCCGCAAATCTGGGTCACACACGCGGTGTTGAGGCTTAAAGCGCCGCGCTTGTCGAAGGCGTTCTGGATGTACGCCTCGATCCGCCACGAAGCCCACTTGAGGCCCGCGGAGAAGTCCATCGTGGCAAAGCCCTTGGTTCCTCCCACCGCGGCGAAATCGGCGTCGGTCAGGAACGAGCGGGTGCCGCCCTGATAGAACCCGGCGGCCTGGACGAAGCCGGTGGCGTTCGAGACCGGGAATTCATAGCGCGCGGTGGCGTTGCCCTTGAAATGCGGCTGTACCGGAAGGCGCGTGCCCTTGGCCGCTGCGGGGGGCGTGCCGGGGACGCACACAATATTTTTGGTGACGTTATCGACTTGGCAGAAGTCAGTGGTCAGCTGGGCATCGACGTAGGTCCCCGCCGCACTCAACGTCAACCCGCCAAACCGCGCGTTGATATCGCCTTCCACGCCGTAAATCCGTGCATCGCCCGCGTTGTAGGTGTTGGTTACGCCGTTCTGGCCGGCCGGAACGAGACCGAATTGGAGATCTTTCCACTTCTCGTAGAATGCCGCCCCATTCAGAGTGACCCGCCCGAGCCGGGCCTTGGTCCCGAGCTCGAAGTTGTCGAGCGTGTCCGCCGTGAATGGATCGACCCCCGGTCGCCGATTGTTGCCTCCCGGGCGGAAGCCACGCGAGACCGTGCCGTAGATCATGACATCGTCTGTCACGTCATATTTAAGGCCGCCCTTCCAGATGAAGCCGTCGTCTTTGGCCTGCTTGTCGACATTGACGCAGGGCGCGTCGCGATAGGCGCTCAGCCCGGTGATGCAATTGGCGA
Organism: Novosphingobium sp.; assembly: GCA_031370725.1. GTDB lineage: Bacteria > Pseudomonadota > Alphaproteobacteria > Sphingomonadales > Sphingomonadaceae > Novosphingobium. The sequence goes on along the minus strand of JANMQW010000145.1, from coordinate 4,985 downwards.
GATTACCCGACGAAGTGGTCCCCGAAAACCCGAAGACCGTATTGTTGTATCGGAAATAGCGCAGCCCGGCGATCGCGGTGAGCCGATCGGAGAGGTCGAACTCGGTCTGGGCAAACGCCGCATAGTCGCGGTCGGTGCGCTTGATCCGCGTGCGGAACACCGAATCGCCGCCCGCGAAGGGCAGCAGCCAGTTGGGCGGGGAGACCCGTTCGGGCACCGCCGAAACGCCCTGGATCTCGTAGTCGGCGCGAACCTGGTCGGTCTGGCGCTGCATGAACAGCCCGGCGGTGACGCGGAAGCGGTTCTCGCTCGGCGAGGAAATGCGCAGCTCGTTGGTCAGCTTGGTGTATTTGTCGCCGAGGATCTGGTTCTGGGTTGGATCGATGAACCGGCCGTTGGCCAGCGGGTAGTACGTGGCGTAGGACCCGTATGTGTCATAAGCGACGGAATAATAGGAATAATCGGCAAGGTTATCGACCTTGCGCTCGAAATAACCGCCCGCATATGTGACGTCCCAGTCGCTCAGCTTGCCCTGGATGGTCAGCGCGGCCTGGTACCAGCGGTCCTTGTTCTTGCTCGGCAGATAGTCGGTAACCTTGAGGTCGCCCTTGCGCGGATCGAACAGGAATCCGCCGTTGCTGACCTGGTTTTGGTAGATGATCTGCGGGGTAACGGTCCAGTCCTCGTCGAGATCAATCTTGAGCGCGGCGCGCCCGCCGTAAGTTTCGACGTCGTTGTAGTCGTTCTGGACAAGCGCAGCGTTGTTGACGGTGAGGTTGGTCAAGCCCGTTGGATCGCCCGCGGCGTCGTCGAGGGTGAAGGTCCGGGTGCCGGGGATATTGTCGATATAGCCGCCGGCCTTGGTGTAGAAACCCACCACGCGCAGCGCCATTTTGTCGCCCAATGGCAGGTTGACCATTCCTTCGACCTGTCCGCCGAAATCGCCCTTACCGAACTTGTTGGCTTCGACGTCGAAGCTGCCTTCGAATGTGTCGAGCCTGGGCTGGTTAGTGATGATCCGCAGCGTGCCCGATAGCGAACTGGCGCCGAACAGCGTGCCCTGCGGCCCTGCCAGCGCCTCGACCCGGGCGATGTCGTAGACGTGAAAGTCGACCGTTCCGGCGATCGTGGTCACCGAGATTTCATCGATATAAAGGCTGCTGGTCGGCAGCGGGCCGATGTGCAGCCCGTCGCCGCCGCTTGAGACGCCGCGGAAGAAAATCTGCGACTGGCTTGGCCCAAGCGACTGGAAGGTGACGCTGGGAAGCAGCTTGGCGTAATCGTCGAAGCTGGCGACCTGAGAGTTCTTCAGCTTCTCCTCGCCCAGAGCGATGATTGAGATCGGCACGTCCTGGAGGTTTTCCTCGCGCCGGTTGGCGGTGACGATGATGTCGCCGCCAGTCGCTTCCGCTGCAACCTGCGGGGTTTCCTGCGCCAGCGCAGCTTGCGGCGCGGCTAGCATGGTGGTGGCCAGAAGTACGGGAATGGCCTTGCGGCTCAGCCTGGTCGAAGTCATCGATTTGCCCTCACGACATTATCTTTTGATTTAAGAGTTTTCGCGCAATTTTGCTGCGACGCAAGACGGCGCTCGGCAAAGCGCTCAAATTGGCCGACGGGCGTTGCCCGAAGGACACGCTCAGGTGGGGTGGGGATAGGATTCCAGCGCGCCGCCCAGCGCTTCACGGAGTGGACCGAGCCGGCCTTCGTAGCGCCGCCACTGGCCGATCCCGTCACGATTGACTGGGCGGCGGACCTGCTCGCTGCTGGCGGTGCGCACCGCGCGGGTATTCTCGTGGAAGCGCAGGCACGCATCTTCGAATTCGAGCCCAAGCGCGGCGAGCAATTCGCGCACTTCGGCTTCGGGATCGGCCACCAGCGCCTCGTGAAACACGCGGGTAACCGCGCCGGGCATCACCACATCGAAGTGCGCCATCAGTCGCACATAGTCGGCATAGTAGGCGCCAATGTCCGCCAGATCATAGGAAAACGCCTGCCCGCGGGCGAAATGCTGGCGGAAATTGGAGACCCCGCAATCGAGCGGATGACGACGGGCGTCGATAATCTTCGCGTTGGGCAGGATCGCCTTGATGAAGCCGGTGTGGGCCCAGTTGTTGGGCAGCTTGTCGATGAACAGCGGGCGATCGGTCTTGCGCTGGATGCGGGTGCGGAAAAGGTATTCCTCGCCCAGTGCGCGCCGTTCGTCATCCGAAAGCGCCGCGATCGTCGCGGGAAGTCCGCGCCCATCGGCAGCAAGCCGCGCAATCATCGCGGGGATGTCAGGTAATTCCATCGTCCCTTCGATCTGGCTGTGGGTTGCGAGAATCTGTTCGATCAGCGTCGATCCAGCGCGCGGCAGACCGACGATAAATAGCGGGTCGGGCGCGTCGCAGCCGCCGGCCAAACCAGCGACAAAATTGGGCGTGAACATTTCAATCGTACGATCGACCGCGCGGCTGTAATCCGCAGCATCATATGGCAGCGCCGCGCGGCGCAGGCGGTTGGCCGTGCGGTAATTCTCGAACGCAGCCGCCGCGTCGCCCGCATCCTCCAGCGCCTTTGCCAGTGCAAAGTAGAGATGAAAGCGATCCTCCTCGCCCAGGCCCGCACCATTCAGCGCACCGCTCATCGCGGCGATGTCTTCGGCGTCAAAGCAAACGGTCTTGAGGTTGGCCAGGCTCCACCACACTTCACCGAGGCTGGGCTCGATCGCGATCGCGCGACGATAGGCGGCGACGCTGTCGTCGCTGCGGCCCACGGTCTTGAGCGCATGGCCGTAGCTCATCCAGATCCGCGGGTGGCCGGGCGGACGCGCCAGCACCGTCTCATACAGCGCCAGCGCTTCGTCGAACTCGCCAACTTTGGTGAGCGCGGCGGCGCGCAGGTTGGCGTGGCCCAGGTGTTCGGGCTCGGCCGCTATCAGCGTGTCGAGTTCGGCCAAGGCTTCGGGGGTGCGGTTCTGGCGGTGGAGCACGGTTGCCAGGTTCGAGCGCGCCGCATGGAACCGCGGGGCCAGCTCGAGTGCGCGGCGCAGCAGGGTCTCGGCATCGCGATGGCGGCCGATCCGACCGGCCAGCTCGGCCAACATGCGGATCGCGGCAACGTCGGTCGGGACCGCCTTGAGCCGCGCCTTGAGCAAAGGTTCGGCCTCACTCAAACGGTTGTCGGCCAGCGCCAGCGCGGCGTGCTGGAGTTCGGGATCGTAGGCCGCGCCATCGATTGCCGCCAGTTCGGCCTGCTCCGCCTCACCGTGCCGCCCCAGCGCCCGCAAGCATCGCCCGGCAAGCCGCCAGGCGTCGGCGTCTGGCGGATCGGTGCGTGTGAGCGGGCGGATCGCGGCGAGCGCGGCGGCGGGGTTGGCGGTAATAACACGCCGCGCCGTGTCCAGCGCAGCCGAGCGAGTAGCGGGGCTCACCCGAGCGCGGCCTGCTTTTCCTCGGCCAGCCGGTCCAGTTCGGCGCGGCTTTTCTTCTCAGCCGAGGTCTTGAGCTGGCCGCACGCCGCATCGATGTCGCGCCCGCGCGGGGTGCGGATCGGGGCACTGATCCCGCCTGCGAACACGATCTCGGAAAAGCGCCGAACCCGGTCGGGCGGCGAGGTGCCGTAAACCGCACCCGGCCAGGGATTGAACGGGATCAGGTTGACTTTGGCGGGCAGCTTGTACTGCTTGAGCAGGCGAACCAGTTCGCGCGCGTCGTCGTCGCTGTCGTTGATCCCGTCGAGCATCACGTACTCGAACGTGATCCGTCGCGAATTGGAGGCACCAGGATAGGCGGCGCAGGCCGTCAGGAGTTCGTCGAGCCCGTACTTGCGATTGAGCGGCACAATCTCGTCGCGCACCTCCTTGGTGGTGGCATGGAGTGACACTGCCAGGTTGACCCCGATTTCCTCGCCCGCCCGCACCATCATCGGCACCACACCGCTCGTGGAAAGCGTGATCCGGCGTTTGCTCAGCGCCAGCCCGTCGCCGTCCATCACCAGCTTGAGAGCGTCGCGGACATGCTCGAAGTTATAGAGCGGCTCACCCATGCCCATCATCACGATGTTGGTGAGCAGGCGACCGTCGGAGGTATAATTACCGGCTGCGTCGTCATCGTCGTCATCGTTGTCGCCAAAGCCAGCCATAGACCCCTTGGGCCATTCGCCCAGCGCATCGCGCGCGAGCATGACTTGGCCGACGATTTCGCCCGGAGTCAGGTTGCGGACCAGGCGCATGGTGCCGGTGTGGCAGAACCGGCAGTTGAGCGTGCACCCGACCTGGCTTGAGACGCACAAGGTGCCGCGGGTCTCGTCGGGAATGAAGACCATCTCGAATTCGTGGTTGTCAGATGTGCGCAACAGCCACTTGCGCGTGCCGTCGATCGAATGCTGGGCCTCGACGATCTCGGGTCGCCCGATCACGAAGCGCGTCGCCAGCCACGGGCGCATGGTCTTGGCGATATCGGTCATCGCATCGAATTCGGTGACGCCGCGATGGTAAAGCCAGTGGAACACCTGCTTGGCGCGCAGCTTGGCGGCCTTTATGTCGAGTCCGGCCTCGCCGAGCAACTCCGCGATCCGTACTCGCGACAAACCGATCACGTCGATCCGGCCGTCCTCGCGCGCAGTCACCTCACGCGGAACGGTGACCGGATCGGCGTGTCCGGGGATAGTCATGAGGGCGGTGTCGGCCATGGCGGCGACATATAGGCGCTCGGTACGCTATCGCCAAATGCAGCTGTGTGCAGGTGCGGCTGCGCGCGCGCTAACTTGAAATGATGCTGGCGGTTCCCTTGCCGCAACCCAGGTGTTGCCCAAAAAACACAATTCTTTCGTTGTTTTAGGTTCATGAAACTCTTTCCCGCTCTGGTCATTATCCCGGCTCCGAACGGCAATCGCCGCGGTAAACTTGGATGAACGGAGTTACCAATGAACAAGCTTCTTATCGTACTCGCCTCGGGCAGCGCGCTGGTCGCCGTCGCCTCCCCGGCAATGGCGCAGGACGCCGC
>JANMQW010000092.1:0-4460 GCA_031370725.1 Novosphingobium sp. | reverse complement strand
GTTGCCGCGCGCCAGCACTGCCTCGACCCGTCCGTTGAAGGTGGCCAGCAGGGGCTGCTCGATCAGCGGGCTGGCATGGATAACGCCGGGGGTCTGGCGTACTTCGGCGAGGATATCCTCCCAGTCGTCGAGCCGTCCGCCATAGGCCTGGATGATGGCGTGGCCGTTCAGCCCGACGATCTTGTCGAGCAGTTCGCCGCGAAACCCGTTCATCACGCTCATCACGATGACCAGTGCGGCCACCCCCAGCATCACCGCCGCCAGGCTGATCCCCGCAACCAGCGCGATGAACGCCTCGCCCCGGCCAGGCAACATATAGCGCTTGGCGATCATCCATTCGAACGGGGTGAGGATCAAGGTGGGCGGGTCCGGCTATGCTTGGGGTGACGGCGGCGCTTTAGGGTTCGCACGATGGCGAGGCAAGCGCGCCGCGATGCGCGGGCTCAGCGCCCGCGCCTTGCGCCTCGCCGACCAGTCTCGTTGATCCGCTCGAACCTCCTCGCTTCCTGACTTCGTGCAGCTTCGCGCCTGCGCTGCAATTCCCTGTCCCATTGGTACATCGCCTCCCTTTGCTGTCTGTCGAGCTCATCACGCTCATGCCCGCTGCGGCCCGCTGCGGCACCGAGGAGGGCGATCTGCGCGCTCCATTGCCCGGCTTTTCGGCCACTTGCTGCAAGGAGACTGGAATACACCCGTTCACCGGCAGCAGTCGCGCCCAGGGCGATGAATTCGGGTGGCGGGCGCAGCAAAGCTTCGGCACCCTTGGGTTCGATCAGCATCGCCACCGCACCGTTGCGGGCGAGCCTCGTCCGGCGCAGGCGCGCGGCAATTTCGGCCGAAGCCTTTTTCGCCAGCTCAGTCTTGAGTTCCCCGGTCCAGGCATCGACGATCGCTTCGATCTCGTCGGGGAGCAGCGGCGAAAAGGCCTTCGAAACCGCAGCGACGGCCACACCGCGCAAGCCTTCGCGGGCCGCATTTGCGTCGCGCAGACTTTGCCTCGCACGATCGTAGATGCCGCGCAGACCCGACAGTCGAACGATCTCGGCATTGGGCCAGACTTCGCGTCGTTCGTCGATCGCCTCTTCGACGGCTGGATCGGAGACCTGGCCCGCGAAGTCGGGCAGCCAAGCGAGTGTGTTTGGCGCCTCCGCGTATCGCCCCGCCTCCGCGAGCAGGCTGTCGGTCAAAGCGCGGCGCAGCGCGCGTTCGTCGCAATAGACCGGCAGATAGGTGGTCGCGGGCACGCGTCGGGCACCTTCGAGGAAGGTCGCCTGATCGCGCGCGCAGCGCCGCACGGGCTCGACGATGTAATCGGTAAGCCCATCGGCCCCGAAAATCCGATCCTCTCCTTCCAGCTTAAGAGCTTCGCCGAGCCAGTGATAGGCCGCGCCATCGCGACGCGCTTCGACCACCGCGGTCAGATCCTCGGCGAGCTGCGCCCGAAGGCTTGCAGCCGAGGCTTCGTAGCGCGCGCCCAGATCGTTCGCCCCGACGAAACTGAACGCCGAAACGGCACCGAGCACCGAGATTCCCTTGCCGATCCAGCGGCGCGACTGCGCCACGAGGTTGATCGGCCACAGCGCCCCCACCGCCATCGCTAGTGCCAGCGCGACCGCGAACAGCGCCAGAAACGTCCACACCGAAAGCCGTTCGCGCAAGCAGGCCAGCGCATCGGCAAAGTACAGCTCGGCATCCGCCATGGCGGTCGCATCGGGCACTCCCGGGAACAGCGCGAGGCCCAGCTGGAGCACCAGCACCAGTCCGCATCCCACGGCCAGCCACAGCGCCGTGTCCCCGCCCGACTTCAACGCGCCGATGACGACTCGTTCCCGCCTGGTCGCCTCGCGGTTTTCCGGTTGCATCGCTGCCGCGACGATCTTGAGCACGCCGGATGTCGCCGCGAGGCCGAGCACATAGCCCGACACCGGCCAGCCGAACCCAACGATCGCGAATGCGGCGATCAGCGCGATGCCGGCGAACACCTCGAAGCAGCCGTCCTCGCCGTGGTCGGTCATGTCCCCTCCTCCCCGGCGAAATACGATAGGCGACGAGTGTGGTTTGACAATGGCTACATCGGCCAGGCCCCCGCGCTTGCCTTCGCGCCGATTCCCCGCCAAGAGCGCGGGGGTATCCCCGAAGAGGCCGGATCGCACCCCAATGACAGAATCGATACCCCTGCCCTGGGATCTCGACGGCGACAAGCTGCGCGAAGAGTGCGGCATCTTCGGCGTTGTCGGCGCGCGCGATGCCGCCACCATCGTGGCGCTGGGGCTCCACGCGTTGCAGCACCGTGGGCAGGAAGCAGTCGGCATGACCAGCTTCGACGGGCAGGAATTCTTTTCCCGCCGTGGGCTGGGCCATGTCGCGGCCAATTTTTCCGACGCCGCAGCGCTTGCCGAATTGCCGGGCGAAATGGCCACGGGCCATGTCCGCTATTCGACCACCGGCGGCTCAGGGTTGCGCAATGTCCAGCCACTCTACGCCGATCTCGCCTCGGGCGGGTTCGCGATCGCGCACAATGGCAACATTTCCAACGCGGTTTCGCTGCGCCGCGACTTGGTCGGCAAGGGCTCGATCTTCCAATCCACCTCGGACACCGAAGTTATCATCCATCTGGTCGCGACCAGTCGCTATCCGACCCTGCTCGATCGCTTCGTCGATGCGCTGCGCATGGTCGAAGGCGCCTATTCGCTGATCTGCATGACGCCCGCCGGGATGATCGCCTGCCGCGATCCGCTGGGCATCCGCCCGCTGGTGCTGGGCAAGCTGGGCGACGCAGTGGTGTTCGCCAGCGAATCGGTCGCGCTCGACGTCGTGGGCGCCGAATTGATCCGCCAGGTTGATCCGGGCGAACTGATCGAGGTCGCAACCGACGGCAAGATAACCAGCCACCGCCCATTCAGCGCGCGCGCGCCGCGCCCGTGCATCTTCGAGCACGTCTATTTCAGCCGCCCCGATTCGATCGTCGACGGGCGCTCGATCTATGAAGTGCGCAAGGCAATTGGCCAGCAACTGGCGATCGAAAGCCCGGTCGAAGCCGATCTGGTGGTCCCCGTACCCGACAGCGGCGTGCCTGCCGCGATCGGCTATGCCGCGCAATCGGGCATCCCGTTCGAACTGGGGATCATCCGGTCGCACTATGTCGGGCGCACCTTCATCCAGCCATCGGACGGCGCGCGCAATGCCGATGTGCGGCGCAAGCACAACGCCAATCGCGCGCTGGTGGCGGGCAAGCGGATCGTGCTGATCGACGATTCGATCGTGCGCGGCACCACCAGTCTCAAGATCGTCCAGATGATGCGCGATGCCGGCGCTGCCGAAGTCCACTTCCGCGTCGCCAGCCCGCCGACCGAGCATTCGTGCTTTTATGGCGTGGACACCCCCGAACGCTCCAAGCTGCTCGCCGCGCGGATGGATGTTGCGGCCATGGCCGCCTTTATCAGCGCGGACAGCCTGGCGTTCGTCTCGATCGACGGGCTTTATCGCGCGGTGGGCGAAGCGCGGCGCGAGGCTGGCAGCCCGAAATACTGTGACGCCTGCTTCAGTGGCGAATACCCCACCCGCCTGACCGACATGGCTGAACGCGACAACCCGGCCCAGCTCAGCCTACTGGCTGACAAGGTCGCCTGATGACAGACGCGGCGGATGCGAAGCCCTTCGCCGGGCAGGTGGCGCTTGTCACCGGCGCCAGTCGCGGGATCGGTGCGGCGACGGCCAGGGTGCTGGCGGCGGCAGGCGCGCATGTGATCCTGACCGCGCGAGATGCCAGGGCGCTCGAAGCGGTCGAGGAAGCGATCTTCGCCGCGGGCGGCAGCGCCACGATCGCGCCAGTCGACCTGGCCGATCCTGAAGGTGCCGCCCGGTTGCTCGCTGGCGTCGGCCAACGCTGGCAAGCGCTCGACATCCTAGTGCTTGATGCCGCCTATTTCCCCCAGCTTACCCCGGTAGCACAGCTCGATTCGCGCGAATTCAACAAGACGCTGACGCTCAACCTGATGGCCCAGCAAGCGCTGCTCGCGCATGGCGACCGGATGCTCAAGGCGAGCAAAGACGCGCGGATCGTCGCGCTGACCAGCTCGGTCGGGCAGGAGCCGCGGGCCTTTTGGGGCGCCTACGCCGCTTCGAAGGCTGCGCTCGAAGCGCTGCTGGTCGCCTATGCCGAGGAAAACCGCGCAATCGCGAAGATCCGCGTGGCGATCGTTGATCCGGGTGCGACCCGCACCGCGATGCGTGCACGGGCGTATCCGGGCGAGGACCCGGCCAGCGTTAAACCCCCCGAAGCGGTCGCTGAACGCCTTGTTGCACTGCTTGGCGAACCATTCGTCACCGGCCACCGCGAACGCGTTAACCTAGTGCCATAACCCGGCGGTAAGCCGGATCGCAGACAAGTTGCAAAGGGTCGCGCGTAATACGCGGTGAAGCATGCCTTTGGATGGGAGCTGCACAATGCAAACGACGAC
>JANMQW010000077.1:0-5654 GCA_031370725.1 Novosphingobium sp. | reverse complement strand
CGAGATTGGCGCGGCGATGGCCGAGCGCCTGCGCCGCCGCCACCAGCTCTCGCTCCGCATCCTGCCCGCAGAGGTTATGCCCGATCACCTGCGCCGCCTCGATCTCCATGCCCGCCAGCTCCAGCTCGCCGAAATGCTCGACCCCGCCTCGCGCAGTTTCCAGATCGCGGTCCAGCTTGCCCAGCTGGAGCAGCGCGTCGCGGTGCGCGCGCTGGTCGACGGCGCGGGCCTGGCCGATCGCGCGGCGCAGCGCCTGGTCCAGCGCCACCTCTACGCCTATTTCGCAGCGGCGCTGATCATGCCTTACGGACGGTTCCTGCGCGCCTGCGAATCCAGCGGTTACGACATCCCACTGCTCCAGCGCCGTTTCGGGGTGGGGTTCGAGCAGCTTGCCCACCGCCTGACCACGTTACAGCGGGTTGGGCAGCGCGGGCTGCCGTTCTTCATGCTGCGGATCGACCGCGCCGGGCAAATTTCCAAACGTTTCGCGGGGGCGAGCGGGGCCTTGTTCTTCGAAAGCCCCGAAAGCTGCCCATTGTGGAGCGCACACGCCGCGTTCGAGCGGGCGGGGCGGATGGTGGTCGAACAGGTCGCGCTGGAAGACGGCACGCGCTGGTTCTCGCTTGCCCGCACCGTTCAGGCGAGCGGGGCCAGCCGCGGGGGTCAGGCGGATTTCGCGGTGGTGCTGGGCCTGGAAACCTCGCTCGCCGGGCAACTGGCGGCAGCGCGCGGGCAGTCTTTGAGGGCTGAAGATGCGACCCCGATCGGCCCGGGCTGCGCGCGCTGCCACCGCCCGGCATGCATGCAACGCTCGCTTCCGCCGCGCGGGGCAGCGCTGCAATTCAACGACCGAGAGCTGGGCCTGACGCCGTTCGGGTTTGCCGGTTAACCTTCGTTGTTGGAACCAGCGCGCCCGACGCGGTGTTGTGTGGTCATCAGCGGCCCTTGTGGGCCTGCAACGGGGAACCTGAGATGACCGAAGAACGCATCACCGAAGTCGAAACGCCGTCGGGCAACGTCCACACCACCCACACCGTCGTCGAACGCAGCGGCGGCGGAGGATCGGGCTGGCTGATCGCCATCGTGTTGATCCTAGCAGTGCTGGTCGGCGGCTATTTCCTGACGCAGGGGACCAACGCTTCGACCAACAAGGACAACGCCATCGCGGGTGCCGCGAGCGACATTGGCGATGCAGCACAGAAAGTGGGCAACGCTGCCGACAATGCGGTCAAGAAGCTTGATGACGGAAAATAGGCGAGGCTGGAGTTGCTCCACGCTTGCCTGACGCTTTTTCTTACACCCGGGGATCGCCTCCTCGGGTGTAAAATTTACCGACATTTTACTCCTCGCCCCTAGACCGGCGAAGCTCCGCAGATTGCCTGCGGGGCAAAGCGAGGTCGAACCCGGCGATGATCCGCCTTTTCAAGCACTATGTGCCTCACGCGGTCCTGCTACTCGGCCTTGCCGATGTGGCCCTGCTGATGCTCGCAGGCGAACTCGGCTGGGTTGTCCGCGCTCGCCAAATCGGGATCGATCCGGGGTACTTCTCAAGCCGCCTGTTTCAACTCTTCAGCTTTGCTGCGCTCATCGAAATGGCGATGGTTGCGGTCGGGGTTTATGGTCCCGATGCGCTGCGCTCGATGCGCTATGCGGCCGCGCGGCTGCTGGTTGCGGTAAGCCTGGGGATCATCGCGCTGTCCGCGTTCTATTTTTTGGTCCCCGACAAGTCGCTGTGGCGATCGAACCTGTTTTACGCGATGTTCATCGCGATCGGGCTGCTGTTCGCAAACCGGCTGCTGCTCGGCTCGCTGCTGGGCGCAGCCGCGTTCCGCCGCCGCGTGCTAGTGCTGGGTTCGGGCGATCGCGCCGAGCGTCTGCGCAAGCTGGGCGAGCGGCCCGAGGCTGGATTCGCGATCGTCGGCTTCGTCGGCATGAGCGACAGCAACCCGGTGGTTGAGGAAGCGATCCCGCGCTCGGTGCTTAAGAACCTCACCCGCCACGTCGAGAACCTTGGGGTCAGCGAAGTTGTCCTCGCGCTGGAAGAACGGCGCAATGCGCTGCCGCTCAAGGACCTGCTTCGGATCAAGACCGCTGGGGTCCATGTCAACGATTACTCGTCGTTCCTCGAACGCGAGACCGGGCGGGTCGATCTCGATACGCTCAATCCCAGCTGGCTGATCTTTTCGGACGGGTTCTCGTCCGGACGGATGGTGTCGAGCGCCGCCAAGCGCGTGTTTGATATCGCCGCAAGCCTGCTCCTACTGCTGTTCACAGTGCCGGTAATTGCGCTGTTCGCGGCGCTGGTGAAGCTTGACAGCCGGGGGCCCGCGTTCTTCCGCCAGACCAGGGTCGGGCTCTACGGCCAGAATTTCGAACTGCTCAAGCTGCGCTCGATGCGCACCGATGCCGAGGCCGACGGCAAAGCTCAATTCGCCCAGACCAACGATCCACGCGTGACCCGGATCGGGCGCTTCATCCGCAAGGTGCGGATCGACGAGCTGCCGCAGGCGTGGAGCGTGCTCAAGGGCGAGATGAGCTTCGTCGGGCCGCGCCCCGAGCGCCCAGAATTCGTCGCCGATCTCGAGGACAAGCTGACCTATTACGCCGAACGTCACATGGTGAAGCCGGGGATCACCGGCTGGGCCCAGGTCAACTATCCCTATGGCGCCAACCTCGAGGATTCCCGGCACAAGCTCGAATACGACCTGTACTACGCGAAGAACTACACGCCGTTTCTCGACCTGCTGATCATCCTCCAGACGCTGCGCGTCGTGCTGTGGCACGAGGGCGCGCGATGATTGGCGAGCCTGCCGTGTTCTGGTCGTCGCTCGGCGGGGCGTTCGTTTGCGCCGTCGCAGGCGCCTGGCTGTACCAGCGGGGTGACGACCGCCCAGGGCGCGATGTCGCTTTGCTGGCATTGGCGATGTCGGCCTTGTGGGGCGTGGTGACGGCGGCGACGGGTTCCGATAGCACCGCGTCGGCGCTTGCTGAAACGGTTCGGAACCTGGCGTGGCTGGCATTTCTCCATCGGCTGATCACCGGCGACAGGTCCGACAGCGGCATGGCCGGGGTCCGTCCGGTGCTCGTCGTTCTGGCGTGCGTCGAGTTGCTCCATCCGGTGCTGCGCCTGATCGTCGTAGGCGCTCCGCCGTCGCATCCGCTGCAAGCCGCGGCGTTTCAGTTGACCGTGTTCTTCCGTTTGCTGGTGATCACTGGGGGGCTGGTGCTGGTTCACAATGTATACGGTTTGCAGCGCGAGCATGGCCGCTCGGCGCTGCGCTGGAATGCGGCGGCGCTGGGTGCAGTGTGGCTGTGCGATCTCAACTTCTACGTCATCGCCTGGCTCGGTGATGCTCAGCCACAGGCGATGGCGGTATTGCGCGGGATCGTGCTGGTGGCGGTCGCGATCATGCTGGCGGTGGCGCGCACGCGCAGCGCGCAGCGGCGCATCCGACCGTCGCGGGCAATGGCTTTCCAGTCACTTTCGCTGCTGGTGATCGGTGGATATCTGGTGGTGATGGTCGGCGCAGCGCAATCGCTCGCTTGGCTGGGCAACACCTCACCCCCGCTGGCGCAGGTCGGGTTCGTGTTCACCAGCGCGGTGCTGGCGCTGATCGTGCTGCCATCGGGCCGGGTTCGCGGGTGGATGAAAGTCACCGTGACCAAGCACCTGTTCCAGCACCGTTACGATTATCGCGCCGAATGGCTGCGCTTCACCCAGACAATCGGCCGCGGCGATAGTGTGGCGACGCTGGAGGAGCGCACGATCCAGGCGATCGGCGATATCACCGACAGCGCTGCGGGATTGTTGCTGGTCCCCGGCGACCGCGGTGAACTGACGTTGGCCGCGCGCTGGCAGTGGCGCACGCTCGACGTGCCTGCCGAGGCGATGACGGACGAAGCCCGTCAGTTTTTCGAGCGTGAAAGTTACATCGTCGATTGCGATGCGGTACGACGCGGGATCGCCCGGCGCGGCGAGGAGGCTATCGTTCCCGCCTGGCTTCTCGACGAGCCACGTGCCTGGGCGTTGGTCCCACTGCTCCACTTCGAACGTTTGGTCGGGGTGATGGTGCTGGCCCGCCCGGCGCACCAGCGCGAGCTGGACTGGGAAGATTTCGACCTGCTGCGCGTCGCCGGACGCCAGCTCGCCAGCTATCTCGCCGAACATTCCGGGCAGGAGGCGTTGCTCGACGCCAGCCGGTTCGACGAATTCAACCGCCGGATCGCGTTCGTGATGCACGACGTGAAAAATCTGGCGAGCCAGTTGACCTTGCTGTGCCGCAATTCCGAACGCCATGGCGACAACCCGGCGTTCCGCGCTGACATGCAGATCACTGTGCGCAATGCGGCGGACAAGCTCAACGGCCTGATCGCAAAGCTCTCGCGCTATGGTGCCAATCCGCTCGAGCGGCTCGAGGAAGTCGATCCAGCCGCGGTGGTTTACGCGATCGCCGAACGGCAGGGTCTAGGTCAGGGACAGGCGCGGCGGATCTCTGTCTCTGTCCCGCCGACGGGCCTGCGTGTCATTGGCAATCGCGAGTCTCTGGAACAGGTGCTCGTCCACCTCGTCCAGAACGCGATCGATGCAAGCACTGGCGACACTCCGATCACACTCGGGGTGCGTAGCGAAGGGCTCCATGCAGCGATCGAAGTCATCGATTCGGGCACCGGGATGAGCCCCGATTTCGTCCGCAACCGGCTGTTCAAGCCGTTCGTCTCGACCAAGCCGGGCGGCTTCGGGATCGGGGCGTTCGAGGCGCGCGAGCTGGTCCGGGCGATGCAGGGGCGGCTTGATGTCGAATCGCGCGAAGGGCTGGGAAGCCGCTTCGTCATCCGCCTGCCGCTGGCCGAGGCCGCTGGGCTGCTCGAACGGTTTCGCGAAAACAACGCGGGCACCCCGCAAGAACCTTTGGTCGCATGAGGTCGCACTATGCCTGACACCGCCAGCAAATCGCTCCCCAAGCTGCTGATCGTCGAGGACGATCCCGGGCTTCAGGCGCAGCTCAAATGGGCCTATGAGGATTTCGAGGTGATCGTGGCGGGCGACCGCGCGAGCGCCATCGCCGCGTTGCGGTCCGAGGAACCAGCAGTGGTCACGCTTGATCTCGGCCTGCCACCAGACCCCGACGGGACCAGCGAGGGCTTCGCGGTGCTCGACGAGATCATGGCGCTCAAGCCCGATACCAAAGTGGTGGTCGCATCGGGCCACGGTGCGCGCGAAAGCGCGCAGACCGCAATCGCCAAAGGCGCCTACGATTTCTACCAGAAGCCGGTCGATATCGAATCGCTCGGGATGATCGTCCGCCGCGCGTTGCACCTGCACCGGATCGAGAGCGAGAACCGCGCGCTGGCCGAGCGCAGCGACGAAGGTAATCGCGTGCTCGGCGGGCTGATCACCGCCGCACCCGAGATGGTCCGCGTCGCTCGCACGATCGAGCGCGTCGCCAACACCAACGTCTCGGTGATGCTGCTGGGCGCCAGCGGGACGGGCAAGGAACTGCTCGCCAAGGGACTGCACGAAGCCAGCGACCGCGCCAAAGGCAATTTCGTCGCGATCAACTGCGCCGCGATCCCCGAAAACCTGCTTGAGAGCGAGCTGTTCGGGCACGAGAAGGGGGCATTCACCGGGGCGGTCAAGACCACCGAGGGCAAGA
>JANMQW010000071.1:0-5673 GCA_031370725.1 Novosphingobium sp. | reverse complement strand
CCCGCACGATGCCAACCCGATCTGGGACCGCCGGATTGCGATCAACGGCAAGGACAGCGCGTTCGCCGACTCGCTCGCCTGGGCGGGCCTGGCGACGTTTCCCAACCTGCCCTCGACCGTCGTGCCCGTAGGCGAAAGCGGGGGATTACCCTGCGGGATGCAGGTGATTGGCCGCGAGTGGGCCGACTTCGACTGCATCGCCGCCGCCGGAGCGATCGGGGCCCTGCTGGTGTGATCCCGCGGCACCGGACATGAATTCCGCGCTCCCCGCTTTGCCGCCGGCGCTCGACCTTGCCGGGACCGCGGTGTTCGCGCTGACCGGCGCGCTGCTTGCCGCACGGCTCAAACAGACCTTCGTGACGATGGCGTTCTTCGCGCTGGTCACCGGGGTCGGCGGGGGGACGGTGCGCGATCTGCTGATCGGCGCACCGGTGTTCTGGGTGCGCGACCCGTGGGTATCGCCAATCTGTCTGGCGGGGGCACTGATCGCGTGGTTTACTCCGCGGGCATGGTGGGAGGGAAGCCTGCTCGAATGGCTCGATGCAGGTGGTCTGGCAGCTTACGCCACACTCGGCGCGGCCAAGGCACTGGTGTTCGGGCTCGCCCCGGTTCCCGCGGTAGTCATGGGGGTGGTCACCGGCTGCGTCGGCGGGATCATCCGCGACGTGCTCGCCGGGCGGCCCTCCATCCTGATGCGACCCGAGCTCTACGTTACCGTCGCGGCGCTTTCTGCCAGCCTGTGCGTTCTGGGCAAGCTGGGCGGACTACCCGACGCGGCAACCTGGACGATTGCGGTCCTGGGCGGCTTCGGCCTGCGCGCGGCGGCGCTGACGTGGGGGTTGAAGCTACCCGGCCACCGGGGATAAGCTCACCTCCCGCGTGGATCGGTGAAATCGGGCGAGCGGCCTGTGGCGTAACGATCATCGGTACCGTCATTGGCGTGATTGTCTGCCTGATCGCCCTGCCCGACAAAGGCCTTGCCGTTGCCGTCGACCGTACAGCTGAATTCACGCCCGTTGGTGTAGTTGCCCTTGACGCGCCATTCGCCGTCGATCTTGTCGACCTCGAATATCTCGTCGACTTTGCCCGAACGGGCCGCTTCGGCGGAACAGGCGGAGACAGCGCGGTCGGTTTCCCGCTGGTCGAACTGGCCCGCCTGGCGATCTGAGGTTTCGCTGTCATCGCGATAGTCGTAGGGGCGATCAACACCCGCGGCGTCGCCCGATCGACGATAGTCCTGATCCGGCATGCGCGTCCCATCGCTGCGATACTCGTACGAACGGTCGCCTGCTTGCGGATAATCGCGCCCATCGGTGCGGTCACCGCGGCGTTCCTGCTTGTCCTTGCCGATTGCCGATACGACCGCGGCGATGCCGCCGCCGATCAACAAAACGCCCAACAGATCGCCGCCGTCGAACCCATCGTGATGATGGCGATAGCGGTCCCGGCGATGGTCGTTGAAAGTCTCGTCGGCAGCGGACCAGGCCACAGGCTGCATCGGTCGCGCGCTGAGCGGAACCGTGACCGGCACGGTTCGCGTCGCCGCGGCGACCGGCGATACGATCATCGTCGCACCGGCCAGCAAAGTGGCGGCGACAGCCGCGCAGCGAAAGATCGTCATAGCCCCAAAACTCCCCTCAAGTCGCGAACCTGCCCACCCCGATCAAGAGGCGGGCAGGCCGCGGCTGCGACCCGCCACTATCCTACGAAGTAGGCGGCCCAGGCTTACGAATGCCTGAACCGCCCAACTCATTTCATCGTGTTTCGCCCGGTTCAGCGCAGCTTGCGAATTCAGCGCAGCCCGCGGATTCCGTCGAAATCGATATCGACGACCCGGCCGTATTCGACCCGGCACTTGAAGCTGCCCGAGTCATACCCGCGCAAGTTGTTGTTCCAGCCGCGGTAGTCGTTGTTCCAGCCGTTGCCGTAGTTGCTGTCGCCGTTGCGCCAGCCGCCATTCTGGCTGTTCACCGCAATCCGGCCGCGCACGGTGTAGCCGCGACTGTTGCGGTCGATGCTGCGGATGTCGGTCACATCGGCGCGGCCATAGCTATAGCGGCTGGCCTCGCTTTCGGTGGTCGCGACGCACTGTTCGACCGCCTGACGCGGGTTGCCATTGCGATAGCCATAGCGATCGTTGCTGCCGTTGTAGCCGTAGCGATCGTTGTTGCGGTAGGTGTCGTTGTAACGATAGCCGTCGTTGGAACGATAGCGATCATTCGTCTGATAGCCGTCCGACGGGTAGCCGTAGCTGTAGCCACGGTTGCGATCGTTGCCGATCGATCCCGTTACCGCAGCGATACCGCCGAGGATCACCGCACCCGCGATGATATCGCCCACGTCGATCCCGTCGCCGCGACCATAACGGTCGCGCGCCATCACGGGGCTGACAGTGGAGACCAGGGCCGCCGCCGCAGCGCCGGCTCCGAGCAGAGCTTTGGTCATGATCTTCATCGCGCAAATCCTTTTGTCATCCCGGACATCTTCCGGGGTTGCAGCAAGGATTAGCGAATCGGCTGTGAGATGAAGCTGAATTCACTCGACAGCAGATGTTCAGAAAATTGCGAGCTATTGTGAATGGAAGCTCTGTCCGTCGCCTTCGACGTCGGGGACCAGTCCGGTCCATGCAGCTAGGAACGCGAGCACGTCTGCGCCGCTTTCGATCACCTTTTCGGTCGGCTTGCCCGATCCATGCCCGGCGCGGCTTTCGATCCGGATGAGCTGAGGCTTGTTCCCCAGCCCCGCCGCTTGGAGCGCGGCGGCATACTTGAAGCTGTGCGCCGGAACCACCCGGTCGTCGGTATCGGCGGTGGTCACCAGCACCGCCGGATAGGTCGCCTTGCGGATATTGTGGTACGGCGAATAGGCCCGCAGCACGCGCCACTCGGCCTCGCGATCCGGGCTGCCATAATCATCGACCCAGTATCGTCCGGCGGTGAACCGGTCGAACCTGAGCATGTCCATCACGCCCACATCGGGGTTGGCCGCGGCAAACAGATCGGGCCGCTGGTTGAGCACAGCGCCGACGAGCAGCCCGCCGTTGGAGCCACCCTGGATCGCCAGCCCATTCTTGGGCGTGATCCCTTGCGCGATCAGATATTCGCCAGCGGCGATGAAATCGTCGAACACGTTCTGCTTGTTCGGCCCGCGCCCCGCCTCGTGCCATTCGCGCCCGTATTCGCCGCCCCCGCGCACGTTGGCGATGGCAAACGCGCCGCCGGCTTCGAGCCACGCCATCCGCACCGCGGAGAACGCCGGGACCAATGAGATATCGAACCCGCCGTAGCCATACAGGATCGTCGGCAGCGCTGTTTTCGCCGCCGCCGCGCGCTTCTTGCGGATCAGGAACAGCGGGACGCGGGTGCCGTCCTTCGAGGCGTAGAACCGCTGTTCGATTGCAAACTCGTCCGGATCGAACGGCAGCTTGGGTATCGCGAACGGCGTGGTCTGCCCGCTTACCATATCCAGCCGATAAACCGCAGCGGGCTGGTTGAAGCTGGAGAACGAATAGAACGATTCGGGATCGCCCGGCCGCCCGTCGAACCCCGCAGCGGTGCCGATCCCGTTGAGTACGATCGCCCGCGCCGGGCGCCCGCGCAAGTCCGTGATCACCGCGCGGGTGGCGGCGTCCTTGAGGTACGACAGCACCAGCCGGTCGCCCACCACGTTGGCGCCCTCAAGCTTGTTGGCACCCTGCGGCACAACCTCGCGCCATTGTGGTGCGGATCGGTTGAGGTCGATCGAAACCAGACGATAGCGCGGCGCTTGGGCATCGGTGACAAACCACAGCCGCGATCCCAGACCATCGACCAGCCGCCAGTCGTTGGCGAAATCGCCGACCAGTTCGCGGTGCTGCCACGCGCGCGCCTGGCGCTGGCGCAAGTCGATGACGTGGATATCGTGGCGCAGGGCCGTGCCCACCGCGCTGGAAATCACCGCCCAGCGCCCGTCGGCGGTCACTTGCGCCAGGTGCGTTCGCTCGGGATGATCGGGGGTGGCATAGACCAGCTCGTCGGCCCACTGGGGCGTGCCGAGGCGGTGAAACCACACCGCATGGTTGAGATTGACCGAAAGGTAATCGGGTCCGTTCGCGCCTTGCGGAAAGCGTGAATAGAGCAGGCCCTCGTCGCCGATCCACGCCAGCCCCGAATACTTGACCCCGCGCAGTTCGTCGGAAAGCGTTTGTCGGGTGGCGACATCGACGAACCGCACGCTACGCCAGTCGCTGCCGCCATCCTGCACCGAAAACGCCAGCGTGGAGCCCTTGCGCGATGGCAGCCACTGGTCGAGCGCCGCAGCGCCGTCGGCCGACCATGCGTTGGGATCGAGCAACTGTTGCGATGCCCCGTCGAGCCCGGTGCGCCAGTACAGGACCGGCTGGTTCTGCAGGCCCAGATTGCGGGTGAAGAAGTACCGCCCCCCCGCCTTCTTGGGAATCCCGAAGCGTTCGTAATCGAGCAGGCGGCGAATGCTGGCGGCAAACGTCGCGCGGGCGGGCAAACGATCGAGATACGCGCGCGTCACGGTATCCTGGCGGCGGACCCAGTCGGCCACCTCGGGATCGCGGCGCACGTCGTTCTCGAGCCAACGATAGGGATCGGCGATCCGCTCGCCGAACGCGGTATCGACCACGGTGTCGCGCCGCGTTGTGGGATAGACTGGCTTGCCAAGGACCGTGCCGGTGGGGTCGGCCGCAGCCAACGGTGAGGCCCCAGCAAACACGCCCATGAGCGCAAAAGCGCCGACGAGCACGCGCACCAGCTCAAGCATCGGTTTCTCCGCGACCCGACGAAGGGTTCGCGCGCAGCCTAGCACCGGCTCCCGCGACTGCCTATCGCCGGGGTCGCCAGAGCAGCAGCGATCAGTCTTCGGTGTAATCGTCGTCCGACTGGACGGGGCCCGAATCCTGGCCCTTGGCCGAGACATCGCGGTCAACCAGCTCGATAATCGCGATCGGGGCGGCGTCCGAGGCGCGGATCCCGGCCTTGATCACCCGGGTATAGCCACCGCTGCGGCCTTCATAGCGCGCGGCGAGAACATCGAACAACTTGATCAGTTGGGTGTCGTCGAGCAGCCGGGCGTGGGCGAGGCGACGGTTGGAAAGCCCGCCATGCTTGCCCAGCGTGATCAGCTTTTCCACATACGGGCGCAGCTCGCGCGCCTTGGGCAACGTGGTGGTGATCTGCTCGTGCTTGATCAGCGAAGCAGCCATGTTGCGCAGCATCGCGATACGATGCGCGCCGGTGCGTTGCAGCTTACGCTGGCCCATTTTATGACGCATATTCCAAACTCCGTTCGTACGGGGGCCGTATCAGGTACCCCAGTCCTGGCGACGCTTTGGGCGGCCGCCGGTACCCAGGATCCTCCCCGAGCAAGCCCGAGGAGGATGTATATCTAACCCAGAAGTTCCTGCTCGAGCTTCTTGGCCATTTCCTCGATGTTCTCGGGCGGCCAGCCGGGGATGTCCATGCCCAGGCGCAGGCCCATCGAGCTGAGGACTTCCTTGATCTCGTTGAGCGACTTGCGGCCAAAGTTCGGGGTCCGCAGCATCTCGGCTTCGGTCTTCTGAACCAGATCGCCGATGTAGATGATGTTGTCGTTCTTAAGGCAGTTGGCCGATCGCACCGACAGTTCCAGCTCGTCGACCTTCTTGAGCAGGTAGCGGTTGAGCTG
>JANMQW010000018.1:0-15955 GCA_031370725.1 Novosphingobium sp. | reverse complement strand
GTGTTGCCGCTGGTCGGCTCGACGATCGTGCCGCCGGGCCGCAGGCTGCCGTCGGCCTCCGCCGCCTCGATCATGGCCAGGCCGATGCGGTCCTTGATCGATCCGCCGGGGTTGGCTCGTTCGGATTTGATCCACACCTCGCGGTCGGGAAACAGGCGGCTCACACGGACGTGCGGCGTGTTGCCGATGGTGGCGAGGATGCTGTCGGCCTTCATGTCGTCTGCTCCTTGGGAGATTCAGGGGTGCGATAGTGCGGCGCAAAGGTCTTGGCCCGGCGCAATTCGGGGAAGATCACGGCCCACAGTGCGGTAATCACTATGGCCCCCACGCCGCCGAAGGCAACCGCCCCCGTCGCGCCGAGCAGCGCCGCGGCCACGCCCGATTGCATCTCGCCCAATTCGTTCGAAGCCGAGATGGCGAGACCCGAAATGGAAGAAACCCGCCCACGCATCGCATCGGGGGTGTTGAGCTGGACCAATGTGCTGCGCACGAATACCGAAACCATGTCGCCAGCACCTAGCAGCGCCAGCATCGCCAGCGACAGCGGGAATGAGCGCGACAGGCCGAACGCCAGCGTCGCTGCGCCGAACACCGCCACCGCCCACAGCATCTTGACCCCGACGTTGCGCTCCAGCGGGCGGAACGAGAGCCACAGAGCGACGAGTGCGGCACCCAGCGCGGGTGCGGCGCGCATCTGGCCGAGCCCTTCCGGCCCGACTTGGAGAATATCGCGCGCGAACACCGGGAGCAACGCGGTCGCCCCGCCGAGCAGGACCGCGAACAGATCGAGCGTCACGCAGCCCAGCAGAAACCGCTCGTTCCAAACGAAGCTCACCCCTTCGACCATCTGACGCACCGGGTGGGCGTTACCGGTTTCGGGGATCGGGATGCGGCGAACGGTCAGGATCAGCAACGCTGACAGGCCCAGCAGCGCGCTCGCGATCCAGTAGGGCAGGGGGGCGTGCAGGGCGTAGAGCAAACCTCCCGCTGCCGGTCCCGCGACCGAGGCGCTTTGCCAGGCGATCGAATTGAGCGCGATCGCGCGCGGTAGCAGCGCAGGTGGCACGATGTTGGGGGCGATCGCTCCGAGCGCAGGTCCCGAGAACACCCGCGCCATGCCGTGCGCGGCGGCGAGTGAAAACAGCAGCGGCAAAGTCAGCGCGTTGGCGGCGGTCGCCAGCCCGAGCGCCAGTGCAACCAGCAAGTCGAGCGCGTTGGCCAGCGCGGCGATACGTCGGCGGTCGAAGCGATCCGCCGCCAGGCCCGCGACTGGGGTCAGGAGAAACAGCGGAACGAACTGGACCAGCCCGAGCAGGCCCAGCTGGAAAGCGGCTTCGGCTGGTGCCATCCCGTAATCCGCCCGCGCGACATCATAGACCTGCCAGCCGATCACCACGACCATCGCGGTGGTCGCAAACACCGCGAAGAACCGGGCGAGCCAGAATCGGCGATAGTCGGGAATGTGCAGCGGCGAGGTGGGGTCAATCACGCGCAGCGGCATGGCAGCGCGGGGTGCGCTTGCCAAGCGGCCAAAAACTATGCCGTTCTAAAGTGGTTTACCGCGAAGCGCGCAGCTTGGGATTGGGCTGGAGCGCGTCGATCGTCTTCATGAAATCGTCGAGCCGCAGGATTCGCTCAAACTGGAATCCGGCGCGTTCGCCGTTGTTCCAGATCACGAACGCCTCGATCCGGCCGACTTCGGGCAGGCGGATCGTCACCCGCTCGCCGCGCCCTAGGGGAAGCTCGCCGTCGGTCATGAAGCCATTGGCCGAGATGTTGACGACGTGCATCAGCACGTCGCCCAGCACGCGGTGTTCGCCGATTACGCGATAGTCCACCGGATGCCGCGCCGCGCGCCGCAGATCGGTGACCGATAGTTGTGCGCCGCCCGACATGATCGCCCCTTCGCTGGCAATGCGATGAAGGGGACAGAATGAACGCCAATGGACAATATTCGGTAAAGGCGGGAAAATTAGCCCGTACGCACGATCCCGTGCTTCTTCTTGCCCGATGAAACCCGGACATCTGCCCCGCCAAGCGCTATCAATTGGGATTCGCTGCTCACTGCCTCGCCATCGACCCGCGCGCCGCCGCCCGCGATCAGCCGCTTGGCCTCGCCCCGGCTGGCCGCGAAGCCCAGGCCGACCAGTGCATCGATGATGCTGATTTCGGATTCGGACGTGACCAAAACCGGCAGTTCGGCCCCCAGTCCGCCTGCGCCAAAGGTGGTGGAGGCGGTCGCCTCGGCAGTGCGCGCTGCGTCCTCGCCGCGGCACAGCGCGGTGACCGCGTTGGCCAGTGCGATCTTGGCGGCGTTGATCTCGTTGCCTTCCAGCGCTTCGAGCCGTGCGATCTCGTCGAGCGGGAGATCGGTGAACAGGCGCAGGAACCGACCGACGTCGCGGTCGT
Organism: Novosphingobium sp.; assembly: GCA_031370725.1. Lineage (GTDB taxonomy): Bacteria > Pseudomonadota > Alphaproteobacteria > Sphingomonadales > Sphingomonadaceae > Novosphingobium. The sequence continues at coordinate 13,546 of JANMQW010000018.1, read as the reverse complement.
CGACGTTGCGCCAGTACTGCCAGAAGTCATATCCCGGCAGCGCGTCCTCGTTGAGCCACACCGCGCCCGAGACGGATTTGCCCATTTTCTTGCCGTCGGCGGTGGTCACCAGCGGCCCGGTCACGCCGAACAATTCGGCCCCGTCGATCCGCCGGGCGAGGTCGATCCCGTTGACGATGTTACCCCATTGGTCCGATCCGCCAAGCTGGAGTCGGCACCCGTAATCGCGCGACAGCTTGAGAAAGTCGTAGGCCTGCAGGATCATGTAGTTAAATTCGAGAAAGGTCAGCGGCTGCTCGCGGTCTAGCCGCAGCCTGACCGAATCAAAGGTCAGCATCCGGTTTATGGTGAAATGCGGTCCGACGTCACGCAGCATTTCAATATAGCCCAGCTTGCTGAGCCAATCGTCGTTGTCGATCAGCAGCGCGCCGGTCGGTCCGTCGCCGAAATCGAGAATCTTCTCGAAGCTGCCCTTGATCGAGGCGATGTTGGACTTGAGCTGCGCGTCGGTGAGCATCTTGCGGACATCGTCCTTGCCCGATGGATCGCCGACTTTGGCGGTTCCGCCGCCCATGATTACGATCGGACGGTGCCCGGCTTGCTGGATCCGCCGCAGCAACATGATCGACGCAAGATTGCCGACATGGAGCGACGGCGCGGTCGGATCGAACCCGACATAGGCGGTGATCGTCTCCTTGCGCGCGAGCGCGTCGAGCGCGACCGCGTCGGTCAACTGGTGGATATGGCCGCGCTCTTCTAGTAGGCGGAGGAGTGAGGAGGTGTACGTCGTGGTCATCGCGGCGCGCGCCTAGCATGAAAGGTTCGAGTTTGGGAACGCATCGCCTTGTGGCGCATCCGGACTTTCCGCCGCGCAGCGTGCGCGGGCTGGAGGTGCAGTGGGTCGAAACGGGCAATGCCCTGCGCCTGCGCTACCGCGTCGATGGACACGACGAGTTGGTAATCCCGCCGTTCGCCGGGCGCGGGCGCGCGGATGAGCTGTGGCGCACCACCTGTTTCGAGCTGTACCTCCAGCCTGCGGGAGAACCCGGCTATGTCGAGTTCAACTTTTCGCCCTCGCAACGCTGGGCGGCGTATGACTTCGAGGATTACCGCGCCGGGATGCGCGTGCGACCGCTTTCCGCCGAACCGGTGGGCGAGGCGGTGAGCGGCGAGCGGCTGCTGGTCCAGGATGTGCTGCTCGATACCGCGGCGCTGCCCCCCAAGCCGTGGAGCATTGGCCTGTCAGCAATCCTCGAGGAGGAGGACGGGACGATCTCGTATTGGGCGCTGGCACATCCGGCGGGGCGGCCCGATTTCCATCATCCCGATTGCCTTGCCCTGGCGGATCAGAAAGCATGAAGTTCGGCATCGACCGGCTGATTGCCGATCTTGAATTGCGCAAGCCGCTCGCTGGGCGGCGGGTGGCGCTGGTTGCGCATCCGGCGTCGGTGACTGCCGACCTGGTCCATTCACTCGACGCACTGGCAGCCTGCTCGGACATCCGTGTGACCGCAGCATTTGGCCCGCAGCATGGGCTCAAGGGCGACAAGCAGGACAACATGGTCGAGACCGTGGACGCGACCGACCGCGACCTCGGTATCCCGGTGTTCAGCCTGTATGGCGAAGTCCGCCGCCCCAGTGGCCAGATGATGAGCGCGGCGGACGTGTTCCTGTTCGATCTGCAGGATCTGGGCTGCCGGATCTACACTTTCGTCACAACGCTGCTCTACCTGCTCGAAGCTGCTGCGGCGCACGGCAAGGAAGTGTGGGTGCTCGATCGCCCCAATCCGGCTGGCCGCCCGGTCGAAGGTACGACGCTGTTGCCCGGCTGGGAAAGCTTCGTCGGCGCCGGGCCGATGCCAATGCGCCACGGGCTGACGATGGGCGAGATGGGCGCGTGGTTCATCGACCACTTCAAGCTCAACGTCGCCTATCGGGTGATCGAGATGGAGGGCTGGAAGCCCGACAAAGCGCCGGGTTTCGGCTGGCTCGAAGACCGCTTGTGGATCAATCCCAGCCCCAATGCTGCCAGCCTCAACATGGCGCGCGCCTATGCCGGGACGGTGATGATCGAGGGTGCGACACTCAGCGAGGGCCGCGGCACCACCCGCCCGCTCGAGGTGCTGTTCGGCGCGCCCGACATCGACGCCCGCGCGGTCCACGCCGAAATGCAGCGTCTCGCCCCGCACTGGCTCGATGGCTGCGCGATCCGCGAGGTGTGGTTCGAACCGACCTTCCACAAGCACGCCAATTCGCTGTGCAACGGCCTGATGATCCACGCCGAGGGCCGCTTTTACAATCACGCCACGTTCCGCCCGTGGCGCTTGCAGGCGCTGGCGTTCAAGGCGATCCGGCGGCTCTATCCCGATTACCCGCTGTGGCGCGATTTTCCTTACGAGTACGTGTTCGACAAGCTCGCGATCGATGTGATCAACGGCGGCCCGGCCTTGCGCGAATGGGTGGATGATCCGGCCAGCGAGCCGGGCGATCTCAATCGTCTGGCCACCGCCGATGAAGCGGCCTGGCGCGAGCAAATCGAACGCTTTTATTTGTACTAATCCCTCAGCGAAGACGCTTTTCTAGTTGACCGAAAGCTTACGACGGGGGACTTCCCCATCGACAAGGCGGTCGCAACTGCCGATCATGGAAGAGGAACGGCATGGCTTCGATCAGTGCATCATCGCGCACGGAAAACTCCCCGCGTCTCGTGCTTTGGCTCTTGCTGATCGTTTACGTCTTCAATTTCATCGACCGCCAGATCGTCAACATCCTGGCCGAACCGATCGCGAACGACCTCGATCTGTCCGATACCGAGATCGGGCTGATGACGGGGATTGCCTTCGCGCTACTCTACACCATGCTCGGGCTGCCGATTGCGCGCTATTCGGACCGGGCTTCCACCAACCGGATCAAGCTAATCGCGCTATCGCTGACCGTGTGGTCGGCGATGACCGCGCTGTGCGGCTTTGCACAGAATTTTGTGCAACTCCTGCTGGCCCGGGTTGGGGTTGGGGTCGGTGAAGCCGGCTGCACTCCGGCAGCACATTCGCTGATCGCCGATATCGTGCCTAAGGAACGTCGCTCATCGGCTCTGGCGTTCTACGCCTTGGGGATTCCCGTCGGAAGTTTGCTCGGCTTGTTGATTGGCGGCCAACTGGCCGATCGGCTGGGTTGGCGCGAAGCGTTTATGATCGTCGGACTGCCGGGAATTCTGCTGGCCGGGGTGCTGTTGCTGGTGCTGCGCGACCCACGAGTTGGGGCGACAATGATTGCCGCGCGCCAGAACGCGGCGACTCCCAAAATGCTTTCCAATCGCGAGGCGCTGACTGCCATACTTTCCTCGCGCGCCTTCGTGCTGCTGCTGATTGCGGGCTCGTCGGCCTCGTTTCTCAGTTATGGCAAGGCGACGTGGACCACGATCTACTTCCAGCGCACCCATGGGATGAGCCCCGGTGAGGTCGGCTTCTGGTTTGGGATCTGGGGGGGGGCGGCCGGAATCGCTGGAACCTTGCTGGGCGGTTGGCTGGCCGACCGCTTCGGACGCGAAAATCGGCGGCATGTTCTGACCGCCCCGGCGATCGGCATGATGATCGCAGCACCGTTAGCATTCAGTGCCTATCTCGCAGATGACTGGCGCATTGCGCTGGCGCTGCTGATGATTCCGACGCTGCTGAACTCGCTCTATTACGGCCCGACGTACTCAAGCGTGCAGGGACTGGTCCGTCCCGAAGCGCGGGCGCTGGCCTCTGCCACACTGCTATTCTGCCAGAACCTGATCGGCTTGGGGCTTGGGCCGCTGTTCTTCGGAATGCTGTCGGATGGGATCAAGCCTTTTGCGGGCGAGGAATCGGTCCGCTATGTACTTTACGGTGCAGCGTTCCTCGGGCTGATCCCCGCGTTTTTCTTCTGGCGGTGCAGTTTGCGTTTAAATGACGAGCTAGACCGTCACACGTGATTGGCGATCCAGGCGATGGCCAATGCGCTGGGAATGAACAGCGCCTGTGCCAGCGCGGTGCCGAACAGGCGGCTGATCGAAATCCACACGATGGTGCGGCGGAACAGCGCCTCATCCACCCGGCCCTCGACCACGTCGTCGGTCATCACCGAGAGTTGCGGGTCTATCAACGCGAACAGCAGGATCGTCGCAAAGCCGTTGACCACAGCTGAAAGCTGCGAGGCGGTGACCCGGAACTCGGGGTTGAGATACCCGGCATAGAGCGAGGCGAGCACGCCCACGGTGATCAGCGCCTGCGCCAGGACGTTCGCCAGCAGCACCCCCCAGCCAACCCCGCGCGGCTTGACCAGGCCGCTCAAATGGCTGCGCGTGGGCACAGAGATCGCCTCGCGGATCGTGCGCAAACCCGCCGGAGTGGCCGAGCGCAGGATCATCCGGGTGGTCGAACGATTGCGCTGGAAATGGCCGATGGCGGTGGCAAACAGACGTTGTGCGGTGGGCACCAGCAGGATGCCGACGAACACCGCCGCGGTCGCGCTCATCAGCACGATCCGGAAATCGCCGGCCAGCGCCTCGCCCCCGCCCGAATGCAGCCGGGTCTCGATCCGCTTGGCCAGGAACGGGCCGAGAAAGCTGTTCGAGGTGCGGCTGACCAGCACCAGGATGTTGAACAGCGCGAAGCTCATCGCGATCCTCCGCGTCCGCACGCCCGCGATCCGCGCGGCGTAAGCGAGCGTGCCGATGAGGTTGATGCCCGCGGTCAGCAGGCAGATGATCAGCAGTTGGACGTCCATGGCGCGCGGCCTCTACGCTGGGCCGGGGATGCGCGCCAGTGGGATTGCGGGACTATTCGGCGAGACGCTTGTCGAGCAGCACGGCGACGCGGTCCTCGTCGGGAAAGCCTTCGGCGATCCACTGCGCCTCGATCGAACGGAGGATGCGCGCTACTTCAGGGCCGGCCGCCACGCCGCGCGCCACAATTGCGCCGCCCTTGAGCGGGAAAACGGGGGTTTCCCAGCCATGAAGCGGCGCGGTCTCGCGGCCCGTCAGCAGCAGCCGATCGATCGCCGCCTCGCGCCCGATGCAATAAGCCAGCGTCCGCGCCCCGCTGCCTTCACCGTCGCGCTGGGCGGCAACGATCAACCGCTTTTTCTGAGCAATCGACAGGCGTAGCCGCGCGGCGACATTCTCGGCCGCCGCGGGATCGGGCGGCAGCAGCGCGGCGAGCCGCCGGATCGGTTCGGGATCGATGCCGTCGCGCGCCTCCGCCGCGATCAGCTCGACCAGGCCCGTCGGATCGGCCTCGGGCAGGATCACCCCCAGCACGCCCAGTTCGGCCATCCGCGCCACAGTCGGCCCGGGATCGGATAGCGCTAGCAGATTTTGCAGCTCCCAGCCGATCCGTTCGCGCGACAAGCCCTTGAGCATTGGGGCGAGTTCGGCGCAGGCACTTTCGGCTTCGTCGTCAGCTAGTTGCGAGCCGAACCGCGCCTGGAACCGAAAGTAGCGCAGGATCCGCAGGTGGTCCTCCCGGATGCGCTCGCGGGCGTCACCGATGAACCGCACGCGCCTGGCGTGAAGATCCTCAAGCCCGCCAAAGTAGTCGAATAGCTCGAGCGTAATCGGATCGGCATAAAGCGCGTTTATCGTAAAATCGCGTCGTGCGGCGTCTTCGCGCCAATCGTGCGAATAGGCGATTTCGGCGTGACGGCCGTCGGTCGAAACGTCGCGGCGCAGCGTGGTGATCTCGACGTTGTCGCGCTCGCGGACCGCGGTGATCGTGCCGTGCTTGAGCCCGGTCGGCACGCTGCGGATGCCAGCAGCGTCGAGCCGCGCGATCACTTCGACTGGTTCCAGTGGGGTGGCGATGTCGATGTCGTGGGCTTCGAGCCCAAGCACGGTGTCGCGCACCGCTCCTCCGACGTAGCGGGCGTTGCCATCTCCCAGCGCGGCGATCAGCTCGGCGAGGTCTTCGCGCTGGGTCCATGGAGCGGATGGCAGCATCTCAGGCATCGGTCAGCCGTGCCCAGTCGAGGCGCCGCGAGAGGTTGGCGATGATTGCTGCGGTCACCCCCCAGATGCGGTGTTCCTGCCACTGGATGTCAAGATATTCGCGCCGCATCCCGTTCCACAACGCCGACTGGACGACGTGATTGGCCGCGTCGAACACGAAATCGACCGGCACCTCGAACCATTGCGCGACTTCGGTGGGGTTGGGGACGATTTTGAGGTCCGGAGGCAGCAGAGCAACCACCGGAGTGATAATATATCCCGTCCCGGTGCGATAGACGTCGCTCTCGCCGATCACCGTCACCGCCTTGGGCGGAATCGCCAGCTCCTCCCAAGCCTCGCGCAAAGCCGCTTCGACCGGTGTCTCGCCCGGATCGATCTTGCCACCGGGGAACGCCACTTGTCCGGGATGCGCGCGCATGTTCGAAGGGCGATGGGTTAGAAGAAAAGTCGGGCGAGGGCGGTCGACGATCGCCGCAAGTACGGCCGCGTCGCGCGCCTCACCGGGAGCGAAGCGGCTGTCATCGGTGCGCAGACCCGTAACCTCGTCGGCATGGCCCGCGGCGTGGAGCGTGCGCAGCCGATCGATCAGCAGGCTCACGCCGGCGGAGCCAGCGAGAACCGCGCACCGCCGCTTTCCACGGCCAGAGGCTCGCAGCCGAGCGCGATCGCGTGCTGGATCAGCTGCTCATAAGTGCTGCGGTTGAGCCGCGCCTCGCAACCCCGGCGCACTAACAGGTACAGCGCGGGGACATTGGGATCGCCCGCCGCACGGATTGGGTGATCGGGGCCTGCGACGACGAACTCGTCGGTGTTAAGGCGGAAGGCCAGATTGCCTTCGGCGAAGCTCATGTCCACCGCGATGAACGCCGCATCCTCTACTGCAATCGTCAATTTCTCGAACGGCGAGACCAGCCAGTTCTGACCAGATGCGTCTTGTGACAGCAGCGTCGAAAACGCCCGGACCATCGCCGCGCGGGTGATCTCGCCGCCGCGGTGAAACCATTTGCCGTCGGCGGCGATCCGCATCTCGCTGTCGCCCTCGCGTTGCGGCGCCCAGCCTTCAACCGCGGGCAGCTTGCGATTGGCGACCAGCTCGGCAATTTCGCCCAGCGAGAGCGCAGCGAGTTCGGGGGGCGGCTCATACGGCATCGCCGCTCACCTGCCAGATGCAGTCAGTCGCGCCAAGGGCCGAGCATGCCGCGGGTGGGGAGCACTTCTGGTCGATCGCTGCGGCACAACAAACGGGCCGGGTCCCACGGGCCGGGAAGCAGCCATCCGCCGGTGTGTGCGGCAGAAAAGCCAAAGAACCGCTCGTAGTATTCGGGATCGCCGATCATCACCTGCGGCAGCGGTGCCTCGGGAGAGAGCGCGGCCAGCGTAGCAGTGACCAGCGCCTGCCCGAAACCCGCGCCTTGTTGCTCGGGCAGCACCGCAACCGGGCCGACCATGATCAGCGGGTGGCGCTTGGGTTTAACCCCCTTGGCGGCAGGCTCGGTCAGCGCGACCGGCCAGCACTGGATCGTCCCCGCCAGCCGCTCCTCGCTGTCGAGCGCGGCGAACGACAACGGGGGCAACCAATCGACCCCCTCGCGAACCTTGTAAGCGGTGCGCCGGGCGCGGGTCGGCTCGAATGCACGGTCGAGCAGCGCATCGACCAACGCAGAGTCGACGGAATCGAGGGGGATGAGATTGGCCATTGGCGCGCGGCGGATAGGGGCAGCGGCGAAATCTGTAAATCCTCCCTTTTTTGGAAAGGGCTAGGACATTTGCCAAACCAAGCCTCGTTGCCTTTCTTCTTTATGCTGAGCGCGCTTCAGCATCGATCGCGATGCGCGGCTGGAGCACGGAACCTCAAACGCATCGTTCGCCATGGTCGTTTCCAACCCCCCGCTACGGCGCCAGCGGATAAAACGGATCCCGACACAAGTTCAGGGTGACGGGAGTTGTGGTGGGTGCGCCAGATGCGATAGCACTTTGTCACGGGGGAGGAACTTGCTGGAAATCTGCGGGATTTACTCAGAAACCCCGGCGCAGCGAGACCGTTATGATCACATGCGAGTTGCGGTCGCGAAACTCGCGGACGCCGGGGAACGTGGCGCTGCGGTCGGGGGTGAAGAACAGCCGCTCGCGCTGTCCCGCAGTCTGCAACACGTTGTCGATGTCAAGCCGCAGCGTGGTCTTGGGATCGGGGCGATATTCGGCGAACGCGCTGACGAACGGCTTGGAATTGAACTGGGTATCGATTTCGTCGGTGCGGAAGAAGGCCGTGCGGTCGCGATCGAAGATCGAAGCACCATAGGCCCACTTGCCCGCATCGCGGCGCAGTTCGGCGTTCCAGCGCCATTCGGGCCAGTTGCCGCTCCATCCGCGTACTTGCCCGCTCAGCGGATCGCGTACCCGGGTTTTCTGAAGCGTGCCTTCGCTGCGCAGGTGGAAGTGCCTGAGCCCCAGCGCATCGAGCGGGGCATCGAGCGTCAGCGTGGCGAACTGCCGGGTTCCGGTGCCCAAGTTGCCCGGTGCGTCGAAGCCCTCGGGGGTGAGGACGCGGTCCTGAAGCATCTGCACCCGGTCGTATCCCACCTCGAGCTTGGCCTGTCCCTTGCCGAGCAGCGGATGTTCGAGCGTGCTACGCAATTCCCACGAGCGTTGCGGCTGGAGATCGGCGTTGCCGCCGTTGACCCGGCTGTTCGACAGCTCGGCATTCGAGATGAACTCGAAGAAATCGAGCTGGGCGACCCTGCGCCGCGCCGCCACTTGCGCGTGCCAGCCGCCCTTCGCCTTCCAGTCGAGCGTCAGGCTGGGTTTGAGGAAGCGGAGGACGCGATGCTGGTCGGCGTCTCCGCTGACGGTCAGTTTTGAGGTCTCGAATGCCAAAGCGGCGTCAAGCCGCACGCTGCCGGAAAGCTGGCGTCCGGCATTGACATAAGTTTCGGTGCGCAGCTCGTCGACGATCGCCTGATCGATTGGCAAGTCGATCCGGTTCCGGCCCCCTGTGCTGTCGAGGACGAACAGTTGGGTGGCGTTGTCCAGCCGGTTGTAGGCGACCTCCCCACCCAGCTCGAACGCCAGGCCCAGGAGCTTGGCGCGGGTCCAGCTGAGGCGGCCGAGGACTTCGTCGTAACGCGCATCTACCCTTTGCTCGAACCCGCCGATCGTGGCCCCGTTAACGCGGTTGAAGTTGGCGTCGAAGGTTTCGCGCTCGCGCCGGTTGGCGAGCGTGACGAACTTGATCGCACCTCCCGCCAGCGGGCGGGTGATGTCTCCCCCCAGCTCATAGCCGGGGGTGCGGTAATGCTGGAACAGCCGATCGTCGCGCAATGGGCCCACCGCGGGCGCAACGAGGTTGGTCTGCGTCAGATCGAAGCTGCCGGGCGCATAGCGGGCGTTGAGATGGAACGCGCGATCCGCAGCTTGTTCCATGCCCCAACTGGCCGAGACATAGGGTTCGTGCGGCGCATACGTATTCACCTTGCGGCGAAACTCGCGAAAGGTCTCGCCGGGCAGGTTGGTAAGCCGGTCGAACCCTTCTTCCTGCGAGTCATATCGCCCGCTGGCAGCAGCCAGATTGATCGTCGAGGCGCCACGGCGGATCAGCACCGATGCCTCGCCATCGGGCACCACTTTGCCGCTGTAAAGCCGCGCCAGCTTGACCGTGGCGTTGCCGTCGATCCCGCCCTCGGCGGTGAGGATCACGTTGAGTACCTGGCTTTTGCCCGAATAGTCCGAGCCGAACAGATCGCCAGGCCCGATTTCGACGCGCAGCACGCGGCTAGCAGGGATGCGGGCGAGAATCGTTTGCAGCGAATCCGATTTGGACGAAGGCCGCGCCCCGTTGAACACGACGTTGCCCGCCGCGCCGGCAAACCCGCGGACGTCGCCATTGGACTGCTCGATCGAAAATCCGGGAGCCCTGTTCACGATATCGAGCGCGGTGGCGGGCGCGAACTGGGCGAAGAACGCGGCGTCGTAGGCGGTGGTGCGGGCGGGCTGGTCGCGGGTAGGCGTTTCGGCGGTGGTGGTTTGCGCCTGCGCGGAGGCTGCGAGCAAGGCCGCCCCAGTCCACAACGCCATCCTCGCCATGGTGCGTGGGGCCACCGAATTTTTATCCCATCCCATGACTTGGCACCATAGCGATGCGCTGCGTTGGGGGTAGCGTCGTTGGTGGGACGTTTTCGCGGTTTGGTCGATTGTTGCGCGCGGTGGACGGGTCCTAACCCGCGTCGGAGTGTCCGACTTCATCGGCAGCGTTAAACACCGTGGCGCGAGTTTGCGAAGAAGGCTCCACACCCTTGGCCAGCAAGCCCACCGCCCCGCGTGCGATCGACGACAGCGCGGTCGTGTCGCCCGCCAACAGCGCCGCCTTCATCCGCGGGTCCCAGAACTTGACGATATGGTCGGCGGTCGCGGCAATAGCGTTATCGTTGCCGATAGCCGCGAAATTAAGCGCGATCTGGTCGATCATGTGGTGGAGGTGGGTCAGGTCCACTTGCTTCTCCCCTCTCGCGTGCGGGAGGGATTGGGGGTGGGCGCGTGCAGTGAAACGGAGCGCTGGGCCGTCAGGCCCACCCCGCTGCGACTAGGCACCAAGCTGCCAAGTCTCGCTGCCCCACCCGCCTGCGGGAGGGGAATGGCCCCCAACCTCATTCCGCCGCTTCCATCTGGCCCGCAGTGTCCTTGGCTATCCGGCGCGACCTCACCGAAAGTTCCTCGTATTGCTCCTGCCAGTCGCTCGGGCCGTTCGATGCCATCACCTGCACCGCGGTCACCTTGTATTCGGGGCAGTTGGTGGCCCAGTCGCTGAACTCGGTGGTGACGACGTTGGCTTGCGTCGCGGGATGGTGGAAGGTGGTGTAAACCACGCCGGGCGCGACCCGGTCGGTGACGGTGACGCGCAGCGTGGTCTCGCCCGTCCGGCTCGCCAACCGCGTCCAGTCGCCCGATTTGAGTCCACGGTTCTCGGCATCGGTGGGGTGCATCTCGAGCAGGTCTTCGGGGTGCCACACGGTGTTGGCAGTCCGCCGGGTCTGCGCGCCGACGTTGTAGTGGCTCAGGATGCGCCCGGTGGTCAGCAGCAGCGGATAGCGCGGGCCGGTCTTCTCGTCGGTCGGGACATAGTCGGTGACCACGAATTTGCCCTTGCCGTTCGCGCCACCCGCGAACCCGTCGACGTGCATCACCGGAGCGCCATCGGGGAACGCCTCGTTGACCGGCCACTGGAGCGAACCTGCTTTGTCGAGTCGGGCGAAGGAAACGCCCGCGAACGACGGGGTCAGCCGCGCGACTTCGTCCATGATCTGGCTGGCGTGGGTGTAGGCCCAGTCCAGCCCCATCGCGTTGGCCAGAAGCTGGGTGACCTGCCAGTCCTCGTAACCATTCGCTGGCTCCATCACCTTGCGCACCGGCTGGATGCGGCGTTCGGCGTTGGTGAAGGTGCCATCCTTCTCGAGGAACGTGCTGCCCGGCAGGAAAACGTGGGCGTAGTTGGCGGTCTCGTTGAGGAACAGGTCGTGGACGATCACGCAGTCCATCGCCTTGAGCCCCGCAGCAACATGGTGGGTGTTGGGATCGGACTGGAGAATGTCCTCGCCCTGGATGTAGATCGCGCGGAAACTGCCATCGAGCGCGGCGTCGAGCATGTTGGGGATGCGCAGGCCGGGTTCTGGATCGAGTGCGACCCCCCAGTCGGCCTCGAAAAGCGCGCGCGCCGCAGCGTCGGAGATGTGGCGATAGCCTGAAAGTTCGTGCGGGAAGCTGCCCATGTCGCACGCGCCCTGGACGTTGTTCTGGCCGCGCAAAGGGTTTACGCCCACGCCGGGACGGCCGATGTTGCCCGTCGCCATGGCGAGGTTGGCGATGGCCATGACGGTGGAGGAGCCTTGCGAGTGTTCGGTCACGCCGAGGCCGTAGTAGATGGCCCCATTACCGCCCGTCGCGAACAGCCGTGCAGCGCCGCGCAAGTCGGCAGCGGGTACGCGGGTGACCGGTTCGAGCGTTTCGGGCGAATGGCGCGGGTCGGAGACGAAGCGCGCCCAGTCCTGAAACTCGTCCCAATCGCAACGCTCGCGGACGAAGGCTTCGTCCGTAAGCCTCTCGGTCACGATCACGTGCGCCAGCGCGGTCAGCACCGCGACGTTGGTGCCGGGGCTGAGCGGGAGGTGGAATTGCGCTTCGACGTGCGGCGATTTGACCAGATCGATCCGCCGCGGGTCGATCACAATCAGCTTGGCGCCTTGGCGAAGGCGCCGCTTCATCCGCGATGCGAACACCGGGTGCGCGTCGGTCGGGTTGGCGCCGATCACCAGAATCACGTCGGCGTGCATCACACTGTCGAAATCCTGCGTCCCCGCGCTGGTCCCGAAGGTGGTCTTCAGACCATAGCCGGTTGGAGAGTGGCAGACCCGCGCGCAGGTATCGACATTGTTGGTGCCGAACCCGGCGCGGACCAGCTTCTGAACGAGGAAGGTCTCTTCGTTGGTGCAGCGCGATGAGGTGATCCCACCGAGTGCGCGCGCGCCGTATTGCGTCTTGATCGCGGTGAGGCGCTCCGCTGCAAACCCGATCGCCTGGTCCCACGAAACTTCGCGCCACGGCTGGTCGATGCTCTCGCGGATCATCGGCTTGGTGATCCGGTCCTGATGATTGGCATAGCCCCAGGCGAAGCGACCCTTGACGCAGGAGTGCCCGCGGTTGGCCTTGCCATCCTTCCACGGCACCATCCGCACCAGCTGCTCGCCACGCATCTCGGCACGGAAGGTGCAGCCGACCCCGCAATAGGCGCACGTCGTGACCACGCTGCGCTCGGGCTTGCCGATCGCGACGACCGCCTTTTCGTTGAGCGTGGCGGTGGGGCAGGCCTGGACGCACGCGCCGCAGCTCACGCATTCGCTGGACATGAAGTCGTCGGTTGCCTGACCCGCGCTGATTTTCGAGGCGAACCCACGGCCATCCATGGTCAGCGCGAACGTGCCCTGGACCTCGTCGCACGCGCGCACACAGCGTGAACAGGCGATACATTTGCTCGGGTCGAAATCGAAATAGGGGTTCGATGTGTCGGCGGCCTCGCCCAGATGGTTGGCCCCGGCATAGCCATAGCGGACATCGCGCAAGCCCACTTGCGCGGCGGTATCCTGCAGCTCACAATCGTTGTTGGCGCTGCACGTCAGGCAATCGAGCGGATGGTCGGAGATGTACAGTTCCATTATCCCCTTGCGCAGTTTCTCCAGCCGCGGCGTCTGGGTGCGCACGATCATGCCGTCAGCCACCGGGGTGGTGCAGCTGGCGGGTGTGCCTTTTGCGCCGTCGATCTCGACCAGGCACAGGCGGCATGATCCGAACGCCGCCATATTGTCCGACGCGCACAGCTTGGGGATCGAGCCGCCTGAAAGCGCGGTTGCACGCATCACGCTGGTGCCAGCGGGCACGGTGATCGCGCGTGCATCGATGGTCAGCGTGACCTGCGTCTGGCTCAGGACTTCGGGGGTGCCGAGGTCGATTTGCGGTTCATAGCCGATGGCGGGTCTCCGCGGCGGCCAGGTCGGCCGGGGTGTTGATGTTAGCAGGTTTGTGCGGCAAATTCAC
>JANMQW010000449.1:0-2609 GCA_031370725.1 Novosphingobium sp. | reverse complement strand
CAGGCCCGGCAAAATTCAGGCAGACCGTCCGCGCGCGGTCACTGGCCAGATCGCGATCAGATCTTCGCCGTCAATGACATGGTATGCGTCGTATAAGTTCACGGTCGGATCGCAGTGCGGGGCTCCCAGCGTGATCCGCGTGCCCAGACCGGGAAGATCGGTCCCAATGACCGCACCGTGTTCGTCGCCCATAAACCGATAGCGGGCATCTGCCCCTGCGCCCGATAGCACCGCTGGAGCCCCGGCGTCGGTGGCAAAGGCTTTGAGCCCGGCGTCGATCGTGACCAGCCCGGTGGCGTTCGCGCTGATCACGCGGGTATCGACCAGCAACGCGGTCTCGAACGGCGATGCCCCGCCCTCCCCTGAACCACCATCACCCAGATCGCACTCCGCGTATTCGCGGTCCATGAAGATGTAAGAGCCGACCTGCAGTTCGGTTAGCACGCCGAGTTCCGCGTCGATCACATGGCTGCCGGTCCCGCCGCCGGTAACTACCTTGGGGGCAAGGCCCGCGGCGGCCAGATCAGCCAGGCAGGTGCTCAGGTATCTAGTGCGTTCGGCGATCGCCTCGCGACGCTCGGCGAAGCGTTGGATATGCTGCTGCGCGCCGCAATAAAACTGGACGCCGCCATATCTCAGCGACGGGCGCTCGGCGATGCGGCGGGCAAGCGCCACTACGTCGTTGGGCGACGCTACGCCCGTGCGGCGGATGCCCGGATCGATATCGACGAATACCGTCAGGGCCGGACTGCCCCGCGTCGCGCTGGCGAGCGCGTCGACCGCATCGGGGTGATCGACGACGACGCTGAGCGACATCAGCCGCCGCGACAACGCCGCGAGCCGAGCGATGGCGGGCGGCGTCACCACCGGCGAGGTGAGATGCAGCCCATCGATGCCCTCGGCGGCGAGCGCCTCGGCCTCACCCAGCTTGGCGCAGCACAACCCCACCGCTCCTGCCGCGATCTGGACGCGCGCGATATCGGCGCTTTTGTGCGATTTCGCGTGCGGCCGCAGGGCCAGGCCATGCTGACGCGCAAAGTCCGCCATGCGTGCAACGTTGCGTTCGAGCGCCGCCAGATCGAGGATCAGCGCCGGGGTGTTGAGCTGGTCGCGCGATCCGGGCTGTCCGATCAGATGGGCATGAAGCCGGTGGCTTGCAGTATCGCTACTCACAGCGAGAAATCGAACAGCTGGCGCAAATGATCGTTCATGAATTTTCCTTGCGGATCGACGTGCTTGCGGACCTGCCCGAACGCTTCAGCCATCGGGTAGAGCGCGCGCACATCGGCGCTGGTGAGCGTGTGGCGTTTGGCCCAGTGCGGCCGCCCGCCATGCGCCCGGAACAACGCCTCGATTTCGCCAAAATGCCCCGCCCACCGCATCGGGGCATATTGATGGACCGAGATCGAGGCGCAGGAGCCGGCGTGGAACGGCGACAGCCAGATATCGTCGCCTGCCACCATCCGAAACTCGAACGGGAAGATGAGCGGCATCCGGCGGGTTCGGACCAGGTCGAGCGCCTCACGCAACGCCGCGACGGCGTTGGCCATGGGCAGTTCGTATTCCATTTCCTCGAACCGCACGGTGCGTTCCGACGGGAAGATGCGCCAGGCCGGACCTGCGCGCCGCGATGACCGGGTAACGCGCGCCAGCGTCCGCTGGATCATCGCCACGCTGCGCGGCGCGGCGGCAGCGAGATCGCAACAGGCCTGAAAGACGTGGTCGTCGTCCTCCTCCTCGGCCAGTTCGGCAGCGGCGGTGGGGTGCAGCGTCTTGAGCGTGACCGATCCGGCGTAGGGGAACAGGAAGAACTCCATGTGCCGCGTGGCAGCGGCGAGTTCAGGCAGCCGGTCGAGCACTTCGGCGAGCGGGCGTTGCTCGATCCGCTCCTCAAGATGGAGCGCGGGGATGACCGCGATGCGCGCCCGGGTCGCTATGCCCAGCAGGCCCAGCGACAGGCGCTGCGCTTCGAACAGCTCGGGTTCGGCGGTCGGGTCGCAATCGATAACGCTGCCGTTGGCCAGCACCAGCCGGAATGACCGCGCGAGCGTCGCCAGCGAACCCAGTTCCCTCCCCGTGCCATGCGTGCCCGTCGCCAGCGCGCCGCCAAGAGACTGCGGGTTAACGTCGCCCTGGTTGGGCAGCGACAGGCCGCGCGCCCACAGCTCCTCCGTGAGACGCTTGAGGCTCCACCCGGCGGGCGAATCGACGCTTTGCCGGTCGGGCGCCACGATCAGCTCGCCCGCCATGTCATCGAGCGACACCAGCGTGCCCGACGTTTCGCACAGCGGCATGAACGAGTGCCCGGCGCCGATGACGCGCACTTGGGCAGCGCCTCTTACAATCGCCGCCAGCTCCGCCTCGTCGCGCGGGCGGGCGATCGCTGCCGGGTGGGCGACCACGCTGCCCGACCAGTTGCGCCACTCGCTCATGCCCATACCTGCGGGCGGCGCTGTGCCCACGGCAGCTCTTTTTCGAGCTGACCGGCCAGCCGATACAGCGTCGCCTCGTCCGCATACCGGCCTGTGAACATCATCCCGATCGGCAGTCCCTGCGCGCTCATCCCCAGCGGCAGCGACAGCGACGGCTGCCCGGTGAAGTTGAACAAT
>JANMQW010000446.1:0-2272 GCA_031370725.1 Novosphingobium sp. | reverse complement strand
GCGGCGTCTCGAGATGGAGCGCATGGCGCTTGGCATTGGGGATCGCATCGGGATCGGTCGGCGGCGCGGCCTTGGCCTTGCCCTTGCGAACCAGGATCGGCGAGGCGGCCAGGTCGACCAACGGCAGCGGTTCGGGTTCTGGCGGCGGTTCATCTTCGACCGGCTCGATCGAGTGCGGCAGCGGCTCGCTTTCAAGACGCGGCGCACGGGTGATCAGACCCGCAGACAGCCCGCCCAGCCCGGTGTCCTCGCATTCTGCTTCGTCGCTCAAACCGGGCAGCTCTGACGATTCGAGCCTAAGTTTCAGGATATCCCCGATCGCCTGCAGAATCGCCGCAGGCTCGGGCAGACGGCCCGGGCCGAACTCCCCGCAGGCCATCGGCCCCTCGTCGGGATCGAGCACCAGCACGCCGAGATTCGTCAGTTCGGCGATATTGCGCCGGGTGGCGGGATGCTCCCACATCTTCACGTTCATCGCCGGCACCGCGAGCACCGGCTTGTCAGTCGCCAGAAGCAATGTTGTAGCCAGATCGTCGGCTACCCCTGCGGCCATCTTTGCCAGCAAATCGGCGCTCGCCGGACAAACCACCACCAGATCGGCCTGGCGGCTGAGCTGGATATGCCCGATCTCGACCTCGTCCTTGAGGTTCCACAGGCTGGTGTGAACCGCGTTTTCGCTGAGTGCGGCGAGCGTCATCGGGGTGACGAACTGCGATCCGCCGTGGGTCAGCACGCACACCACTTCGCCGCCGCCCTTCTTGATCAGGCGCACAAGCTCGCACGCCTTGTAGGCAGCGATCCCGCCGCCGACGATCAGGAGGATGCGTGGTGCATTCATGACAGAATAGTGCTGCCGATCGATCGAGCCTCAGTCCGCACCCTAGCTCCTTCGGCAGAACGACCCGGTGTTTGACGTCCAGCGTGGACGGTCCCATGGTGTACGAACCTAGTATGCATCGCATAATGCAGCAAGGTTAAGGGGGAATTGCCATGCGACTCGTGATCACCGCGCTGGTTTATCTGTCCGGCTTGTTGTGCCTGTTCCTTGCGGTGGGGTTCCTCACCGATCCCGCGACAAGTGCAGCCGGGCTGGGCATCAAGGTGGAGGGCGCCGCGGCTCTATCGACGGTGCGTGCAGACTTTACCGCCTTTTTCGGGGTCACCGGCGCGCTGATGCTTTGGGGTGCTTGGCGCCGCAACGGCGACCTGTTGCTGGTTCCCGCGCTCATCTACGGCACCGCGTTCACCGGCCGGGCGATCGGTCTGGCGATCGACGGCACCTATCCGATGTTTGCTCAGCCGATGGCGGTCGAGGCGTTCTGGACCGTTCTGCTGTTTGCCGCTTGGCGGGTGCTGCCCCACCACAAGATTGCGGACATCGCCGGCTAGCATTTTCCGACTGGCGTCTGACCGCCACCGACTTCCTGGGCAATCAGTGCCCCGCCTGCTCGCCGCGTTTGAGGCCTGACGCCTCCAGCTGAACGTCGATCTGCGCCAACAGCCGATCGAGCCCGGCCTGATCTTCGCTCTCCGCGCGGGCGACCAGCACGTCCTGTGTGTTGGAAGCGCGCAGCAGCCACCAGCCGTCAGCGGTCGAAACCCGCACCCCGTCGGTCGCATCGACATCGGCACCCGCCGACGAAAGCCGCGCCTTGACCTCATCGACCACCGCGAACTTGCGGCTTTCGTCGACCTGGAAGCGCAATTCGGGGGTGTTGACCAGCGGCGGCATCTCGCCGCGCAGTTGGGTCAGCGACTTCCCCAGCCGGACGGTCGCGGCAATCAGGCGGATCGCGGCGTAAAGCGCATCGTCGTAGCCGTAGTACTGGTGCGCGAAAAACACGTGGCCGCTCATCTCGCCAGCCAGCTCCGCGCCAGTTTCCTTCATTTTGGACTTAATCAGGCTGTGCCCGGTCTTGCCCATGATCGGCTTGCCGCCAAGTTCGGCAACGCGCTCGAACAGTGCGCGGCTGGCCTTCACATCCGCGATAATCGTGGCTCCGGGGACCATCCGCAGCAAATCCTCGGCGTAGATCATCAGCAACTGATCGCCCCACACGATCCGCCCGGTGCCATCGACTGCGCCGATCCGGTCGCCGTCGCCGTCGAAAGCCACTCCGAAATCGAGCCGCTTGTCCGCGACCAGCGCGCGAAGATCGGCGAGGTTCTTTTCCTCGGTAGGATCAGGGTGATGGTTGGGAAAATTTCCGTCGACGTCGGTAAACAGCGTGAAGTGCTCCCCTGGGAGCCGGGCGACGAGCGCTTCGAGCGC
>JANMQW010000297.1:0-3691 GCA_031370725.1 Novosphingobium sp. | reverse complement strand
GGGAACGGCGGCTTTGTCGGCGTATGCTGACCGAGCCAATGGCTCGCCCGAATGTCAGCTTCACCAACCTCTCGGCCTGAAACCAGACAGGCAGAAGGCGGCCCCAACACAGTCGCTAAGACAGGCACCTTATCGGTATCTTCTCAGGTCGATCAGCGTTCAACACGATGTTCGCACGCCACCAGGAGGGCAGCCAGGGGACCGACATGTTTGCACAGGCGCAGACGATCAAGCGGCCTTGTGGAAGGGGCAGTAGGGTTCACGTTCGACGAGATCGAAGACGAATGACAGCTTGTTCATGCCGCCAAGGATTCCACCGACGGTGCCAAGCTCCATGATCTGTCCGTCAGTGAAGTTCGCTCTCAGCTGGGTATAAAGATCCGCATCGAGCCGGCCGCCCATATTGGTCAATGCCAACTCATCAGCGAGTGCAAGCACTGCGGCTTCGGCGGGCGTGAACTTGGCGGTCGCGTCGCCACCGATCGCGTCGATCTGTTCGGGGGTAAAGCCCACCTCGCGCGCGCCGGCTTCGTTGTTTCGGTTGCAAAAGAAGCAGCCATGGAGCTTCGAAAGGCGCAGCCTGATCAGTTCCTTGTAGCGGCGGTCAACCTCGCCGGCGAAGAACACCTTCTGGTAGAAGTCTTCGAACAGCAATGTCGATGCTGCCTTGGAGTTTGCAAACACCTCGATGATCGTCGCGTCGCCTGACAGGCGCAAAGCAGCCTCGCGGCTGGCGCGCTGTTGTGGTGTCAAATCTGCTTCAGGAACCCGGTGGAGCAGCGTGTCGGCCATGGCAGGTCTCCTTTTCTCCAAGCATGGCGAAGGCTACGCGAAGGCAAACCTGCCTATTTTGCTAAAGCGAGTTTGGATCGGCTTGCCTTAGAACTCTTTTGGGAGCCGCAAAGGGAATCGGGAGGGGCGATATGTCCGATCTGACAGGTCAACGCGCGCTTGTGACGGGCGGCGCTTCAGGCATCGGCGAGGCGATTGCGCGCAAGCTTGCGGACGAAGGTGCGCATGTCGCGATTGGCGATGTCGACACCGTCGCAGGTGCGGCTGTAGCGGACAGCTTGGGCGGGACGTTCCTGAATCTCGACGTCACCAGCGAAGATCACTGGGCGGCTGCCATGGCGAATATCAGTGCGAGCATTGGCGGGCTCGATATCTTGGTGAACAATGCGGGTATCACGATCATGGGGTCGATCGAGGACATCAGCCTCGCCGATTTCCGGCATACCCTGGACATCGACTTGGTCGGAGTATTCCTTGGCTGCAAAGCCGCGATAGCGATGATGAAGCCCGACCGAGGCGGCGCGATCGTCAACATCTCGTCGACGTCCGGGCTCAGGGCGACAGCCAATCTAGCTGCCTACAACGCGGCAAAAGCGGGGGTTACGCTGCTTACAAAGTCGATCGCACTTCACTGCGCCGAAAAGCGCTACGGCATCCGCTGCAACTCGGTTCACCCCGGCGTAATCCGCACCCCGATCCTCGACAAGGTGATGGCACAGGTCTCCGATCCCGAGGCGCTGATGGCGGGCTTCGTTGCCCAACACCCGATCGGCCACATCGGCGATACCGCCGACATCGCCGATATCGTCCACTACCTCGTTGGGCCGCGCGCGAAATTCATCACAGGCAGCGCATTTGTTGTCGACGGCGGATTGACGCTCTAGCCGGCCGCGCAATCAACTTCCGCATTGGACAAGGTGGTGTTGCGACGATGACAATTTGCCTTGATGACCTGATCGCTGAGATGGGCATCCGCCGAGCGATTTATCGCTATTGCCGTGGCGTTGACCGGGGCGATGTCGCCATGATTGCCAGCGCGTACCACGAAGATGCGGACGAATATCACGGCGCCTTCAACGGGACCGGGCGGCAGTTCGCGGAACATCTGGTGCCGCTCATGGATGCTGCCCCCGAAACAAGCGGCCACCACGTCACCAACATCTTGATCGAGCGAACAGGCGACTCAGCGAACGTCGAAAGCTATTTCATAGCCTTCCACGCACAGGACGAAGGCGGACGTGCGTTCGTGACTGGACGCTACCTCGACCGTTTCACCTGTCGTGACGGGGACTGGAAGATCTCTCACCGACGGGTGGTGATCGATTCCGACAGCCCGGCGACGAAAAGCATGAAGCTGGACGGTTATCCGCGCGGCAATCGTCGTGAGGCCGATCCCTCGCATGACTGGATTGTCTGACTGGTGCGCAGCCCACTGGCGATAGGAACGCACTTGTCGGCTCGCTGGATGAGCTCCGGCGCGAGATGCACATTCCTTCGAACAGTTCGCAAGACCAACCCGTCGACGGGTGGCCGCAACCGGGCGGTGCTGGCCGGCAGCTTTGGCCACTCTCCAGCTGTTACCAGCCTGTCCGCTTTCGACCCCATCCACGTCGCTCAGCGACGATTGACAATATCCTGAAACCGGCCGTTCACACGATCAGGCTCGTGACGGTAACGCGCCTTAATTCCAATATCGAAGCGGTGTCGCACGATCCCTGAAGCGGACATTCCTGTCTGCCACAAGCAGTTATCGAGTCGCTGACGTTACTAGAGCTACATTTTTTCTCCCGAGGTCAATCGACAGCCTGCAATCATCTCAAACACCCTTTGAATGACCGTCGTGTGAAGCGTGCTACTCACAACCGTTTGCGCAATCCTGGTCAGATCAGCGGAATGCCCGCCGTCCAGTCGGGCAGCGCGCCGAATGCATGGCCCGCGTCGAAGCCGGTCACCCCCTGCAACAACAGCGAGCCCCCGTCGGACCACTGGATCAGCGTCGATCCGCCGATCTCACTTATCCCCGTCGCAGTCACTCCACCCGACAAATGGATGGAGTCGATGCCTTTCTCGAAATCGGTGATGACATCGCGATCGGTGTTGCGGCCCAGCCCGCCGAAGTCGAACACGTCGGCGCCGGTCCCCCCGGTCAGGATATCGGCTCCTTTGCCACCGATCAGAACATCGTTGCCGCTGCCGCCCAGCAGGCGGTCGTTACCCTGGCCGCCGACCAGCAGGTCGAACCCGGAGCCGCCCGAAAGCGTATCGTCGCCCTGGCCGCCATAGAGCCGGTCGGCCCCCGCGCCACCCGACAGCGTATCGCTGCCGCGCCCGCCGGTAACGATGTCGTCGTTGCTCCCCAGCCCGGTAAAGCTGCTCTTCCCGTTGGCGAGCGTCGTGCTGAAGGTATCGTTGACGGTGGTTACGGTCAGGCTCAAGGTCGCACTTGCGATCCCGCCCTTGTGGTCGCCCACCGTGTAGGCGAAGCTTTCGCTAAGCTGGGTTCCTCTGGCATAGGCATCGACGACGTCGCCGTCGGCAAGATAGCTGTAATGGCCATCCGGGCTCACTGTAAGCGTGCCGAACCGCCCGTGGACGACGGTGGAGCCAGCGATATCAACTCCCGCAACCGCGAGTACCCCCAGCGGATCGTGATCAATGTCGGTGTCGTTGAGCAGGAGGTTGCCCAAGACCGTCGCGTCTTCGGCCACCGTGGCCATTTCGCCCAAGGCGACCGGGCCGGTGTTGCCTTGGATATCGCTGATCTGACCGAGGCTGACGGCAAGATCGATCGCCTGGGCGATCGCCTGGGTGTGGATCACTGCCTCCACCAGCGCAGCGCCGCCGACCCCGCCCGCGCCGATCACGGTGGTCAGCGTCGCCGTGTTTGCCAGATCGACTG
>JANMQW010000104.1:0-1592 GCA_031370725.1 Novosphingobium sp. | reverse complement strand
CACCGGCACCGCGCCCGAGCACGTCCAGCGCTATATCCTGTTCACCAACTACCACCGCTATGTCGACGAGTTCGTGTTGTGGGCGGGGAAGCAACTGGGGAACGGGCGGTATTCGAGCCTGGTCGGCGCGGGCGGGCTGCTGGTTACCGAGCATACCGAAGACGCCCGCGGGTTGATCGCGGACACCGCGTGGCGGCGTCACCAGATGCCCGCCTATCACCTGTGCGCCCCCGACCGCAGCGGGATCACGCTGGTCAACATCGGGGTGGGGCCGTCGAACGCCAAGACCATCACCGATCACCTCGCGGTGCTGCGCCCCGAGGCATGGCTGATGATCGGGCATTGTGGAGGCCTGCGCCCCACCCAGAAGATCGGCGACTACGTGCTCGCCCACGCTTATCTGCGCGACGATCACGTGCTCGATCCGGTGCTTCCGCCCGAAATCCCGATCCCGGCCATCGCCGAAGTCCAGGTCGCGCTGCAAAAGGCTGCCGAGCTGGTGAGCGGACAGGGCGGCGCGGACCTCAAGCGGCGGATGCGGACGGGCACCGTGGTCACCACCGACGACCGCAACTGGGAGCTGCGCTATACCCACTCGGCGCGGCGGCTGAGCCTGAGCCGCGCGGTCGGCATCGACATGGAAAGCGCAACCATCGCCGCGCAGGGCTATCGCTTCCGGGTGCCCTATGGGACGCTGCTGTGCGTCTCGGACAAGCCGCTCCACGGCGAGATCAAGCTGCCGGGGCAGGCCAACCAGTTCTACGAGGAAGCCATCGCCGGGCACTTGGCGATCGGTGTGCAGGCGTGCGAATTGCTGCGCGCGGAGGGGCCGAGGCTGCACTCGCGCAAACTGCGCGCGTTCAACGAGCCGCCGTTTCGCTAAGATCTACTGCCCCGCTGCGACCTTGGGAAACAGCATCGCCGCCATCGCCTGGACCGTCGTCGTGAAGCGCGCCGCGCTGGCGAGGAACACTTCGCCGGGGATGCCCTCGCCGGTTTCGATATCCCAGCGCAGCCGCGGGTCGCCGTTCGCGGTGACCGACACCGCGCCATAGCGATAGCGCCGCGCGAACAGGTTGGCGTCCTCGAGGCTCATCCCCGCGCCCTCGGCGTCGAACGCCGAAAAGAACTGGACCGAGCCGCACTTGTCGTGGCTCGCCTCGTCGCAATCGAGAAACAGCAGCCGCGCCTTGTAGCCCTTCATGACCAGATCGAGCACCGGATCGCCGGTGTCGTCGACCCCGGCGGTGACTTCGTAGCCGGCCGTCCTCAGCGCCTCGACCAGCGTCTCGGGATTCCTGGCTGAGACGGTGGCGGCCGTCGCCGGGGCGGCAAGTCCCAGAACCGCCGCTGTCAAGATCGCTCGCCCCAGTCGCATTGTCGCTCCCTCACCAGCCGCAGGTCTTGCCCTTGTTCTGCGTTTGCAGCCACTTCGTCAACGGGGCGAAATAGCGGACCATCGACTTGCCGCTCATCTCGCGGGTGCCGGTGAACGCCTGCAACGCATCGGGCCACGGCTTCGACGCGCCCAGCGCCAGCATCGCGTTCAGCTTCGTGCCGACATCCTTGTTGCCATAGAACGAGCAGCGGTG
>JANMQW010000399.1:0-2421 GCA_031370725.1 Novosphingobium sp. | reverse complement strand
GCAGGTACGTGGCCGCACCTACGCGAAACGCCGCGATTATCGCCAGAAGCATGGAGGCGACGGCAATCGGGACGTTGCCCGAGAGCCAGGCCGCGACCAGGCTGGTCCCGACTCCGCACATCGCGCCGATGGCCAGGCTTGAGGGGTGCGTATAGAGCGAAACCACCAGGGTCTGGCGAACCCGGCCATTGAGCGCATTGGTGCCGAAAAGCACCTGCATGTAGCTGCGCAAGTTGTTGATTTTCAGGCTCCACAGGTTCGCAGCGAGAACCCTAGCCGGATATAGTCACCACCGGGTTAAAGCGCCGGGTCACAATTCAGGCAATTCGGCTGGTGGCAGGTTAACCCGCAGGTAGCGAATGAGACCCGAATTGTGCGCTTCCCATGCGCCCGGCCAACTCGACAGCCAGCTTGCGATCGAGCGTACGGGTTACCGCCAGCCACCAACGATAGCGGTCACGGTTCCCGGAAAAGAAGGACGCTTCGGCCTCGATCTGCGCGCGGTGCCCGGCGCCCAGGCCGTGATCGGCGAATAGGCGCAATGCAGCCCGCAGCAATGCCTCGCCCTGAGGGTCGGCACCGTTGTCGTTGACGGCCAGACCCGGCCCGGGGCTCGGCATGAGAAGGGCGAGGCGGGCGACGGCATTGGCAGACGGCGCAGCGCGACTGGACGATGGCATGGATGTGACTCCGGCGGCTGTTCGGGGGGACGACGGCCTTTGTCGCAGAAAGCCGCTAACGTTCGGTGCGCGGGGATGGTTTCAGCGCGTTAACGTGTTGGATTTACGCTCGCTTCAGCCCTTGGGAGAGGCGATCCACCGTCCGCTGTCGCGATATTCGGCGCGGATCTGGCCCGAGCCGGGCAGCGCATCGCCCGGTGCGGGGGTGAACGCGGGTAGCGGTCGCAAATCGGCCACCGGATTGGCTTGGCGCGCGGGGAGAATGCCCGACGAACCCTGTGCGGTCGCCCAGCTTTGCGCGAGCGCCAGCGGATCGGTCTGGACCAGCGGCAGCGCGGTCAGGCGGAAGTGCGGGGCCGGAGTCGGCTCGCCCCCCCAGTAGCGGTCGGTGAAGGCCGCTGCCCTCCCGCCACCGCCCGGCGGTCGATAGAACAGATGCGCGCCGATCGCGCCAATGAAGGTTTGGCGCGCCGCCCACACGGGATTGACCGCGCCGGTGTGGTAATACGTCGCCAGCCCGACCGGCGCATAGACCTCGCCCGCCAGTGCGCGTTCTGCGACGCGCCGGGCGCGATCCCACCACATCCGCACCGGCGCGCGCGCCATCGCGCCGTCGCAGGCGAAGCTGAACTGGCAGCCGGGACGTTCGGACCCTTGGTACACCACCCCGCAAACGCTGTTGGGCCAGGTGGGATGCGCGACCCGGTTGAGCACGACTTGCGCCACCGCGCGCTGTCCGGCGTCGGGTTCGGAGGCTGCCTCATAATAAATCGCGGTGGTCAGGCATTGCAGCGCGCGCGATTGGTCTTGCGCGGTGCCGGTCAGAAAGGTCGGGCGGGCGATGGCATCGCCCAGCCGGGCGTCGAGCGGCGCGGGGCGCTCCAAGCCCAGAGTTCCGGCCCGAGCGATACGATCGGCGGCGACCACGCCGCTGTCGCTGACGAGATAGTAGAACGCGGATCCGGGAAAGTTCTCGCCCGCCTGTTCGAACGGCTGGAGGCGCGGCGCGGTCGCCTGTGCGGCGGCGGGGCGCAAGGAAGCGCCGTCCCACCCGAACCCGCCGAAGATCGCCAGCGCAGCGATCGCTGCCAGCGCACCCGCACGTACGCGCCCATGACCTGACACCCGCGCGAAAATGGATGATTGGACTAGTCCGGACGCTGCCACCGACACCGACGCAGCTTTGCTCTCCACCCCTGACGGAGCGGCAGGCAGGGCAAACGGGCGGTATTCGATGACGAGAGGCATGGTTCGCAAGGGTCCTGGCAGGCCGGGTTAACTGACCGCGCCGCTCCTCACAGCAGGCGATTGGCCCCCGTGCCACTGCGGCACACCCACGCTCCCTAGCGTAAAAGAGTTAAGGGTCAGGCACCGGCTTGCCGCGACGCAGCATCGCGCCTAAGCGCGGCGCGACGTCATCGGTTGTCCGCGTGCTGCTTTAGGGCAGGACAAGGACCGAAGAGGGAAGGAAGTGACCCGGTTTGCCCCGCAAGGGCGCCGAGAAATCTTCCGCTGCCCCCGCAACTGTGACCGGGGAGTGCCGCTCCCATAGGCCACTGGCCGCGTCTTCGGACGAGACCGGGAAGGCGGGGCGGCATGGCGATCCGGGAGCCAGGAGACCTGCCAGTGACGGTCGTTCCGCAGCCGGGCGGGGTGTACCGGAATGCAGCGAGGCCGGGCAATTCCGCCCGATCCTCCGCCATGAACGGCGTTCGTTCAAGGCCGGAGGTTTGCCCATGAA
>JANMQW010000318.1:0-2595 GCA_031370725.1 Novosphingobium sp. | reverse complement strand
ATTCGCTAACCCGGGCGCTTCGGTAAAAGACCGGGCTGCGCTGTGGATCGTGCGCGATGCCGAGGCGCGGGGCACGCTGAAGGCGGGCGGCACGATTGTCGAAGGCACGGCGGGCAACACCGGCATTGGTCTGGCGCTGGTCGCCAATGCGCTGGGTTACAAGACGATCATCGTCATGCCTGAAACGCAAAGCCGCGAGAAAATGGACACGTTGCGGGCTCTGCGCGCCGAGCTGGTGCTGGTGCCCGCCGCGCCGTTTTCCAACCCCGGCCACTTCGTTCACACCTCGCGCCGCCTGGCCGAGGAGACGCCGGGCGCGGTTTGGGCCAACCAGTTCGACAACGTCGCCAACCGCCGCGCGCACATCGAAACCACCGCGCCCGAAATCTGGGAGCAGATGGAGCACCGGATCGACGGGTTCACCTGCTCGGTCGGCACCGGGGGGACGCTTGCCGGGGTCGGGCTGGGGCTCAAGGCGTTCGACGAGAGCGTGCAGATCGCGTTGACCGATCCGCACGGCGCGGCGCTCTATTCGTACTACGTCAGCGACGAGCTGAAATCTGAGGGCACTTCGGTCGCCGAGGGGATCGGGCAGGGGCGGATCACCGCCAACCTGGAGGGCGCGCCGATCGATACGCAGTTCCGGATTTCGGACGTCGAGGGGCTCGAATGGGTCGGGCGATTGCTTCAGGAAGAGGGGCTGTGCCTGGGCCTGTCGAGCGGGATCAACGTCGCCGGGGCGATCGCGCTGGGGCGTCAGCTGGTGGCGCAAGGGCGCGCGGATGTTCGGGTCGCGACGATCTTGTGCGATACCGGCTTCCGCTATCTCTCGTCACTCTACAACCCCGATTGGTTGCGCAGCAAAAGCTTGCCGGTGTTCCCATGGCTGGCCGAATGAGGTAGAACGCGCGCGATGCCGTTGTTTATCACCGACCCCACCGTGCTGGCCGATCCGTCGCAAAAAGCGCTGCACTTTGTGCCGCCGACGGTGCGCGAGCGGCGGGCGCAGGCGGTCCATCGCTTGCAGGTCGGCTTGTTCGGGCTGGCCGGGATGCTGCTGCTGGTCGGCCTCGCCAACATCATCATGGACCGCGCAAAGATCAGCGACAACGCCACTGCGGCCTCATCGGCGGCATCGGTGGCGGCGGCCAAGGTCTCGCCCGAGGCGGTGCAGTCCCCGGCCAACGATCCGCTCGCCGATATCGGCGTGGTCCCCGATATGCCCGCGGCGGATACTTCAGCGACGAATGGCTCGCCCGGTGCGACGGCGCGTCGACCGGGCGGATAACCGCTCGCCTATCGCGCGCGCGCGCGCCCCTGCTGTCGTGTTGGGAGCAATTGCCTTGCTGGCGATGCTGGCCGTCGCGGCCTGGTTCGGGCTGGCCCGCGATGGCAAGGGCGATGCGCGAGCTGCTGCTACTGCGCCGCTGCTGCTGTTCACCAGCCTGCCGATCTACTGGGCTGAAGCGCCCGATATAGCGACGACCCTCTACGGCACAGCGCAACAGCATTGGGCGCGCCGGGCAATTGAGGCGACCCGCGTGCTGCGTCCGATCGATACGCTCGATATGGCGACGCTGGGGGGAAGGCCCAACCTGCTGATGATCCAGCCGCGCCCGCTGAGCCCCGATGAAAACGTCGCGCTCGATGCCTGGGTGGCGGGCGGCGGGCGCCTGCTGCTGTTCGCCGACCCCGCGCTGACCGCGGAAAGCACATTTGCCTTGGGCGACCGCCGCCGCCCCCATGACATCGTCCTGCTCTCGCCGATCCTGGCGCGGTGGGGCTTGCGGCTGGAGTTCGACGAGGATCAAGCGGCGGGCGAGCGTGCGGAGGAGTTGGGCGAGGGGGCCGCGGTCCCGGTCAACTTGCCGGGACGGTTTGTGGTTGTGTCGGGGGGGCGCCCAGACAGCGCATGCCGCCTGGGTGCGCAGGCGCTGGTCGCCGAGTGCCGGGTCGGGCGCGGCAAAGTGATCGCGATCGCAGACGCCGCGTTGTTCGAAGGGTCGGATGACGCGCCGCGCCGCGCCGCGCTCGACGGCTTGTTGGCGCGCACGTTTTAGCATCACCGCGCCGGATTCGGGGAAATCGCGGGCGAGGTTCGGTCAAATTCACGCAATTGTGCTGAGTCGCGCTGTAACCCCTTGATTGTTATCAGGGAACAAAACAAGAATACGAGCTTTGCGGCGTCATCGTCATCCAATGGCACGACAATAAAATCAGATATTTACCGTGTTATCCCGTGATTTCCCTATTTTTCCCTTTTCCCCCCGCCCGGGTAGGGTTAAAGAATTCTTCCATCGGAATGACCCGAGCAGCACCCGGCGGGGGGTGAACCGGCAGCGCTTGCGCGTTGCCGGGCAGAGAGGTCGTTGCGCAAAGGGCAGGGGTAATCGGGCGCGTGACGGACAAGCCGTTCAGTTTTTACGGTGTCGGGTTCTCGTCGCGTGGCGAGAAAGGCCGCTTCGTCCTGCCCCCCACATTCCGCAAGCTGGTCAAGGAAGCGTCCAACGGCTCGCGCGTGCTGTGCCTCAACAAGCATGAGCGCTGGCCCTGCCTGACCGGGTTCGGCACCACCCGCCGCGATTTCATCCCCGA